>NZ_JBSFYR010000024.1:0-91934 GCF_053599875.1 Streptomyces sp. NPDC005151
GTGACTTCCGGCATCTCCCCAGCGTCGTACGGAACGGAGCGGTCCGTCCCTGCGTTCCCCGTACGTTCGCGCAGAGTGACACACCGAGTGTGTGTCACGGCCCGCGGCTCTGTCGCGTGCGGGGTGGGTGCCGTGGGCGTCCTGCGGCCTGCTCTTCCGTCTCCGAGCGCCGTTCGGGTTTGATTTCTCCGTCCCGGGCGTGAACGCCGGACAGGGGAACTCGAGCCCGTCCGGCGATCGAGGACAGCCGTTCGGACGGGGCCCCGTTCAGGGGGTGGCTTCGGAAGGGGACCCGCTCAGAGCCTGTCGGGTGACCTCTGACCGCGTCCACTTTCCGATCGAAGGTCACCCGAAAGGCTCTCAGCTTGAGATTTAACCTCGCCGCTCGAACACGGCAGCCAGTCGGCGTCACGGCTCTGATGTGCGCTCTATATGCACCATTGCGCCCCGCTTTGAGTCGCCCCAACAGGCTTGCTCGCGGGGTGAGAAGAGCTGGTCAGCGCTGTTCGAATCTGGGGGTTAAATCTCAAGCTCAGGGGGTGAGCGGGGGGCGCGGGCCGCCGTCGGGGCGCGGGCCCGGCCGAGTCTCCGTGTCGCGGATGACCTCGCCCTGGACGACCTTTCCGTCCGGACGGCGGATCCGGGCCTGCTGGAACGTGTCGGAGAAGCTGCCGGGGGCAGCGGTGCGCATACGGCGGTCCAGGGACCGCTCCGTGTACCGGCCGAGCGTCGCGCGGACCGGCGGCACCAGCAGCAGGAGTCCCGCCACGTCCGAGATCATCCCCGGGAGGATGAGCAGCAGCCCGCCGAGCATCAGGAAGCCATTGCCCTTGCTGCCCGACGGGGCGGTGGGCGGCGCCGCGGCCTCACCGGGCCGGGCCGGCATCTGCTGGAGCGTCTCGGTGAGGTTGCGGAAGGCCCGGCGGCCGGCCGCCTTCATCACCACGGCCCCGAGCACGACGCCCCCGATCAGGAGCAGCAGCACGGTGAAGCCGCCCGCCACGTCCGCCACCAGGGTCAGCAGCCAGATCTCCAGCACTGCCCAGGCGGCGATGGCGAGCGGGATGAGGGTACGGGCGCGCGAGCGTCGCGGTGCGGTCGGGGGCGGGGTGCCGGTCGTCATGGTCCCCAGTGTGCCTGGACGGATGTCCAAGCGGGATGACGGCCTCCCCCGCGATAGGGAGTCCACTCCCTATCGCGGGGGGCCGTAAGGGGGTGATCAGGAAGACTTGCGGCCCAGGACCCGGTTCGTACGGGCGGCGATGCCCCAGGCCGTGACCCGCCACAGCGCCTCGACGAGGATGTCGCGGCTCATCTTGGAGTCGCCGATCTCGCGGTCCACGAAGGTGATCGGGACCTCGACGACGTGATACCCCGCGTCGATGGTGCGACGGGCCAGGTCGACCTGGAAGCAGTACCCCTGGGAGGCGACCTCGTCGAGGCCGATCCCCTTCAGGGTCTCCGCCCTGAAGGCCCGGTAGCCGCCGGTGACGTCCCTGGTCTGCAGTCCGAGGAGCAGCCGGGAGTACGTGCTGCCGCCGCGGGAGATCATCTCGCGGGACTTGGGCCAGTTGACCACGCGCCCGCCCGGCACCCAGCGGGAGCCGAGCACCAGGTCGGCGCTCTTGAGGGCGGTGAGCAGCCGGGGCAGTTCCTCGGGCTGGTGGGAGCCGTCGGCGTCCATCTCCACGAGGACGCCGTAACCGTGGTCGATGCCCCAGCGGAACCCGGCGAGGTAGGCGGCGCCGAGCCCTTCCTTGCCCTTGCGGTGCAGGACCTGGACCTGGCTGTCGGCGGCGGCGAGCTCGTCGGCGATCTTCCCGGTGCCGTCGGGACTGTTGTCGTCGGCGACCAGGATGTCCGCGTCCGGTACCGCGGCGCGCACCCGGGTGACGATCGGCTTGATGTTCTCGGCCTCGTTGTAGGTCGGGATGATCACCAAAGCTCTGCGGAGCGGGCCGTATCGCCTCTGACCGCCGTCGTTCACTTACTGCCCCTCACGTCCGTACACAGGTGCACACCATATCGATCGCATCAGGGCCGGGGACCGACGCGGTAGGCAGCTGTCGGGCGCCGGCCCGGACAGAAGGAGGGAAGTGCGGACAGAACTGCGGATCGGGGCCCGGCGCTCTTCGGGCCGACCTGGGACCCGCTGGCTGCGGGTCGACCGAGAGCCGTTGTCTACTGAACGTCCGGGCCCCACCCGGGTCACACCTGCCGTCCGGTTCACACCTTCCCTCGCCCCCGAGGCGCGGGCGCTGAACCTGGCTGTCAGTGGTGGTGCGCCGGTGCGGCACACCACCCCATGACCCAGCGGCGTTCGACGACTGCGTGGAGGTTTAACCGGTCGGACGTCCTGTGGTGGACTCGGCCGAACCTACCGGCCCGTGGGCGCCTCCTGTCAATACCCGTCTGACCTGCGATGTTTACCGAAGTTGCCTGGTCAGTACCGGAGATACGCAGGTCGCGGGGAAGCGGGGGCGCCTTCGATCGGCGGTACGAAATGTCGGGACGTCACTCGTTCGGCCGCACGTAGACAGTTTGTCCGAAGACCACGGTCCGCAGACAGACCGGGAGGTCGCCGCCCGGGGTGAGATCCGGCAGGCCTGGCGTCCCGGACCTCGGGTCGGTCGACCAGCGGGCGACCCGGTCGTCCGGGGCCTGGACCACGAGCTCCTCGGTGCGCCAGACCGCGTAGTCGGCGGGGGCGCCGGGAACGAGGGTGCCCGCGTCGTCGCGGCCGACGGCCCGCCAGCCGCCCCTGGTGTGCGCGGTGAAACCGGCCCGTACGGAGATCCGGTGCTCCGGCGTCCGGTGGAACGCAGCGGCCCGTACGGTCCCCCACGGGTCCAGCGGGGTCACCGGGCTGTCCGAGCCGAAGGCCAGGGGCACACCGGCCCGCAGGAGGGCCGCGTACGGGTTCAGGGTGCGGGCCCGGTCGGCACCGAGCCGCTGGGCGTACATGCCGTCCTCGCCGCCCCAGGCGGCGTCGAAGGCGGGCTGGACCGAGCCGGTCAGACCCAGCTCCGCGAAACCGGCGATCGTCTCGGGGGTGAGCATCTCGGCGTGCTCGACGCGATGGCGTGCGGCGCGGATCCGGGGCAGCCCGAGCGTCTCGGATGCAGCCCGGACCCCTGCCACGACGGCGGCGACCGCCGCGTCGCCGATGGCGTGGAAACCGGCCTGCAGACCGGCCTCGGTGCAGGCGGTGACATGGGCGGCGATCTGCGCGGCGTCCAGGTGGGCGGCACCCCTGCCGCCGGCCGGTCCGTCGGCGTAGGGCTCGTGCAGGCACGCGGTGTGCGAGCCGAGGGAACCGTCGACGAACAGGTCACCGGCCGCACCGATCGCGCCGAGTTCACGGATCCTGCGGGCATCCTTCTCGTCCGCGACCTGCTCGGCCCAGTAGCCGAAGACCCGCGGTCCAGGCCGCCCGGCGGCAAGCTTCAGCAGGGCGGTGAAGTCCTCCTCGTCGGAGATGTCGGGTCCGCCGCACTCGTGAAGGGTGCCGATGCCGAGCGAGAGGGCGTGGTCCAGGGCGGCACGCTGCGCCTCGGCACGCTGCTGCGGCGAGATCGCGCCATGGGCGGCGGAGCGCACGGCGTGGTGGGCGGCGCCGGTCAGCGGGGCGTCGGGGCGGTAGCCGGCCAGCGCGGTGACGCCGGGAACCAGATCGAGGAGGGCGGTCGTGACGACGGCGGAGTGCACATCGATCCGGGGCAGATAGAGCGGCCGGCCGCCGGCCGCGGCGTCGAGCTCGGCGCGCGACGGAGGCCGCTGCTCCGGCCAGCGCGTGGCGTCCCAGCCGTGTCCGAGGACGACCCGGTCCGTGGGGTGCGCGGCCGTGTACGCGCGTACGAGGTCGAGCGCCTCGGCGAGGGTGCGGGCGCCCGCGAGGTCCAGGCCGGTGAGGGCTAGGCCGGTCGAGGTGGTGTGGACGTGGGCGTCGGTGAACGCGGGAGTGACCAGGGCCCCTTCGAGGTCGATCACTTCGTCGACGCCGCTCGCGAAGGCGTCGGCGGCCCCTTCCGAACCCACCCAGGCGACATGGCCGCGTTCGACGACCATGGCGGTGGCGAAGGGATCGGCGGGGCTGTGGACGTCTCCACCGCGCAGCAGCACGGTGCGGTGTTCGCTCTGGGGGGCGGTGCTCTCGGTCATGGCACCAGTCTCGCCCTTGTGCGGAGCGGCGCCGTCCGCGCCCCCTCAGATCTGCGGGGGGCGTGCCTCGTACGGGGTGGAGAGGACGACGGTGGTGCGGGTGGAGACCCCTGCCAGCGAGCGGATCCGGGTCAGCAGATGCTCCAGCTCCAGCGGGGTCGCGACGCGCACCTTGAGGATGTAGTTCTCGTCGCCCGCGACGCTGTGGCACGCCTCCAGTTCCGGTACACCGGCGAGCCGCTCGGCGATGTCGTCCGGCGCGCTCGGGTCGAACGGTTTCACCGAGATGAACGCGGTGAGGGGCAGCCCGACGGCCTCGGGGTCGACGACCGCGGCATAGCCCCGGATCACCCCGCGCTGCTCCAGCCGACGGACACGCTGATGAACGGCCGAGGTGGACAGGCCCGTGGCTTTGCCCAGGTCGGTGTAGCTCATCCGCCCGTCCTTGACGAGCAACTCCACAATCTGACGGTCCAGCTCCTCCATGCGGATCAACCTATGGCCCCGGGTCCCTCCAGGCACAGTCGCAGGGGCCCCGAACAGGGCACCCGCATGGGGCATGTGATGAATGCCACAGGTTTATGGATGGGTAGCCGACGACCTCGCGGTTACGGCGGATGCGCGACGGGAAGTGCTTGCTGTGGTCGAGGCCGTGGCGCCTTGTCGGCCCACCCGAGGGGGAGAATCTCCATGCAGAGCCTGAAGCTCACCGGACGTACCGAACCGGAGCCTGTTGAACCCGTCGAGGACTCAGCTCCCGACGCGTACGACACTTTTGAGATGTACCGGGTGATCTGCCCGGACTGTGTGCAGCCGATCGCGCTGCTGGCCGACGAGGACGTGCTGCCGGAACACGCGCTGTGCCCGACGCCGTGGAACCCGTTCGTCCTCACGGTGTGCGCCGGAACCGGTCGCGACGCCGCGCAGGCACGTCCGGCCGACGAGTCGCTCGAACTCCAGGAACAGGAGATGGGCCTGCTGTTGACGCTTCCCCAGGGGCTCGACTGGAGGATGCAGCCGTTCTCGCACGCCGGTGGCGCGGGTTCGCGCCCGCTGCGGGTGCCGCACCAGATCCGCCGCAACGCCGCCTGAGACGCCCTGACGCCGCCTGAGAGCCTGTCGGGTGACCTCTGATCGGGCGGCCGACTCTCCGTCTGCCGGGTTCCTCCGGCAGACGCCCGGCACACACGTGCGGCACCACGACGGCCGGGCCGGCGTGGTGCGGGTGATCGAGCCATGCCCGCGCGGCAGGGGAACCTGGCGAACGGGCGCTCGAATCCTCGCAGCAGTGACCCGGCCCCGCCCCACGGCGTTGGCCTGGCATGACCCTGCTGCAATCCACGGCCGGCCCCGGTCGTCGCCGTCTCACCGCTCCGACCCCCAAAGCATCGGTTCCGCAGCCCGGTTCGCAGCCGGTACCCCCGTCGGCGTCCGCTCCGTCAGCGCCGCGCGCGGTGCCGCATTCGACGGATCCGCCCATCTACCGGGCGATGCTGAGCCATTGGGAGTCCACCGGCAGGACCCTGCCGGGCCGTCATGACCAGGAGTGGAACCGGATCATGACGACGCCCGTCTGGTCGGACCGGCCGTTGCGCCTCAGCGGGTCTCGGGACCCGCGAGGTGGCGCGCGATGACCATGCGCTGGATCTGATTGGTCCCCTCGACGATCTGCAGCACCTTGGCCTCGCGCATCAGCCGCTCGACGGGGAAGTCGAGGGTGTAGCCGTAGCCGCCGAGCACCTGGACGGCGTCGACGGTGACCCGCATAGCCGTGTCCGTACAGAACAGCTTGGCCATGGCCGCCTGCCGGGAGAACGGCCTGCCCGCGTCGCGCAGCCTCGCCGCCTCCAGATAGAGCGCACGGCCCGCCTCGATCTGGGTGGCCATGTCGGCGAGCATGAACCGCAGCCCCTGGAAGTCGGCGATGGGGCGGCCGAACTGCTGCCGCCCGGTGGCATATGCGACGGCCTCGTCCAGGGCCGCCTGTGCGACGCCGATGGCGCAGGCGGCGATGCCGAGCCGCCCGGAGTCGAGTGCGGACAGGGCGATGGCGAAACCCTGCCCTTCCTCACCGATCCGGCGGGCGTCCGGCACCCGCACACCGTCGAAGTGCAGCTGGGCGGTGGGCGAGCCCTTCATGCCCATCTTCTTCTCCGGGAGGGCCGCGTTCAGCCCCTCGGCGTCGCCGGGGACCAGGAAGGCGGTGATGCCGCGGGCACCCTCGACGCCGGTCCTCGCCAGAACCGTGTAGAAGTCGGCGATACCGCCGTGGGTGATCCACGCCTTGGTGCCGGTGACGACCCAGTCGTCGCCGTCACGCACGGCCTTCGTGCGGAGCGAGGCGGCATCGGAGCCCGAGGCGGGCTCGGAGAGGCAGTAGGCGCCCAGCAGGCCGCCTGCCAGCATCGCCGGCAGGTGTTCCGCCTGCTGCTCCTTGGTGCCGTATCCGGCGAGGGCGTGGCAGGCGAGCGAGTGGACGCTGACGCCGAGGCCCACGGTGAGCCGGGCGGCCGCGAGCTCTTCGAGCACCTGGAGGTAGACCTCGTAGGGCTGGTCTCCGCCGCCGTGGGCGGAGTCGTACGGCAGACCGAGCAGTCCGGATTCGGAGAGCAGGGTGAAGACCTCGCGCGGGAACCGGCCCGCGTCCTCCTCCTCCGCCGCGTTCGGCGCGATCTCCCGCTGGACAATGTCGCGGACGAGCGCGACGAGCTGCCTGGACTCCTCGGTGGGCAGACGACGCTCCACCAACTGCGGGGCACGGTCGGACATGACGGCGCTCTCCTCCCTGTCGGGCGTTGCGGCGGTGCGCCCGCGGGGTGTGAGCGGCTCCGCCGGGGGACCTCCGGACCGGGGCCCGGAAAAGCACTAGTACCCAAACCGCTGCTGCCCTCCCGGATTACGAGAGTTGCTGGCCAGCGGCCGTGGCGGGTCGAGTATGCCCGATCGGACGGTATCCGTCACGGGGTGACAGGGAGGGTGCCCGGACGACCCGTGCGGGGCCGGACGACCAAGGGAATGGTCCGAACCATTGACCCAACCGGTCCACTCCGTCTACGGCTCCGGGCAAACCGGCCTTTCCACGTTCATGCCAAGTCCGAGGCAAGGCCATTCGCCTGTCCCCACTCGAAAGCTCCCTCCCCCACGAGGAGCGACGATGTACCGGCTGCGCCGTTGCCCTCGCCGGTCAGCGCAGGGCGGCGGCCGGGACTTCACTCACACCGACGGTGGCATCGGCCCCGCAGTGAGCTGCGGGAACTGACCGGGTAGCACGAGTGCACCAAGACGGACCTGGTCAAGCTCGTCTCGCATCTGGTGGACGCGATCTGGCACGACGAGCGTTGCGAGGAGCAGGTGCGGGCCGAGCTGCTGCAGCAGATGCGCACGGACCTGATCGAGCCACCGACCGCCGCCCAGGTCAACACGATCATCCGCTCCGCGCTGCACCAGGCCGACGAGCGCGCCGTCACCGAGGTCGCCGCCCGGCTTCCGCGGGCCGAGGGCTGCCAGCGCCGGCTGGACGCGCTGGTCTTCACCGACCTGACCGGCGACGGCGCCACGCAGGGCGGCAGGGCCGCGGTGGACGGCGACACCGCGCACTTCAAAGCCTGGACCGACGCGGAAAGGGGCGGGGAGCCGGGCAGGCCTCCCCGCCCCTTCCGTGTGCGCCGAGCGCACCACGGTCACATGAGGCCGAGCCGGGTGACAAACATGGCGATGACGACGACGAGCGTCCAGCCCAGGAGGTTCTCCACCAACTCGGACCGGTCCCCCGGACCTCCGGTCCGTGCACGGCGGCGGGCAGTGGAGGTGGTTGCGGCGGCGGTCGCGGTCGCGGTCATGGCATCCCACTCGGTCGGCCGGCAGTGAACGTCCCCCGGTGACCCGACCACAGTGCCGGCGGAACCGGCCCCCAGGGTAGAGACATCGGTCACTGCCCCGAGGTCCGCCGGGCTCGCGTGAGGACACCTGTCGGATCGGAGCGCTCCGCTCCGTTAGAGTGGAGCCGAGCCGCAGGACGTCGCTCGTGCGATCGCCATGCTCGCTGGCGAGGAATCCGGGCTCGTCACCGCCGTGTCGGCGGTGAACGGCGGGTTCGGCGTCGCGCAGATGTGACGCCGCCGGCCCCTGCCCGGCCGCCACGTCGGCGCCCGGACAGGCGGCCACCCCCTTGTTTCGAGCGGATCGCCCCCACTTCCGTGCGGTGGCGATGCCGCCCCCTCAAATCGATATGGAGGAGTCGTCAGTGGACGACACCAGAACTCAGCACCACGGCAAGTCGGCGTCGCGACCGAACTTGGTGCTGGCGGCACTGCTCGCCGCGGTGGGCTGCTTCTCGCTGATGCAGACCCTGGTCATTCCTGCGATGTCCGTGCTCGCGGAACGCCTGCACACCGACACCGCCACGGCCGGATGGCTGATCACCGCATTCCTGCTCGGCGGGGCCGTCCTCACCCCCGTACTGAGCCTGCTCGGCGACAAGTACGGCCACCGACGGCTCCTCGTGATCGTCCTGCTCGTGTTCCTCGCGAGCACCCTGGGGGGCGCCGCCGCCCCGAACATCGGCTTCCTCATCGTGATGCGCGCCGTGCAGGGGGCCTCCATGGCCTCGCTCCCGCTGGCCCTCGCCCTCGTCCGCGAAGCAATGCCCCGGGAACGGATCGCCTCCAGCTTCGGCACCACCGCCGCCATGCTCGGCGGCGGCGCGGGCATCGGGCTGGTCCTGGGCGCCCTGATCATCCAGCACACCTCGTGGCGCTGGATGTTCGGCGTCGAAGCGGTGTTCATCGCCCTGGCGACCCTCCTGGTCATCGCCTGGGTGCCGGAAAGCCCCGAGCGCCACAGCAAGCGCGTCGACGTGCCCGGGGCCATACTCCTGGCCGGCGGGCTCGTCGCCCTGCTCCTGGCGATCACCGAAGGCACGAAGTGGGGCTGGCTCTCCGCCGGAGTGCTGTCGCTCTTCGCGGCCGCCGTGGTGCTCTTCGCCATGCTCAGCGTGGTGTCGGCCCGCCGGTCCGACCCGATCCTCGACCTCCGGCACGTCACCCACCTGCCGATGCTCGTCACGAACCTCGCGGCGCTGCTGATCGGTATGGTGCCGTTCTTCTTCTACGTCCTGGTCCCGCTACTGCTGCAGCTGCCCACCGGTCTTCCGCCCGTGCTACGCCCGGCGGCCTCCTACGGAGGCGGTCTGACCATCGTCCAGGCCGCACTGCTGATGCTGCCGAGTTCGCTCTTCGTCGTCCTGGGCGGGCGAACCGCGCACTGGCTGCGCGGGCGGCTCGGCACCCGGGCACCCCTGGCCGCATGCATGATGCTGATGACGTCCGGAGCCGTGCTTACCGCGTTCTTCCACAGCTCCCCGGCGCAGCTCACGCTGTGGTTCTGCCTGGTCGGCCTCGGTGCGGGCTACGGGTACGCGGCGCTCGCCGACCTGGTCGCGGCGCTCGTGCCGCGCCGCGAGATCGCCTCGGGCAACGGACTGAACACCGTCATCCGGACGGTCGGCAGCGCCGTGGGCAGCCAGCTCGCCGTCGGCTTCCTGCAGACCTTCACCGTGCACGGCACGCCCGTGCCCGCCGAGAAGGCCTTCACGGTGAGCTTCTGGGTCGCCGCCGCGCTCGGCGCCCTCGGTATCCTGCTCGTCGGGGCCCTGCGCATCCGCCCGTACCACCAGGACGCCACGCCCGAGTCCACCGTGGCAGCACCGGCTCCGGTCCTCAGCAACCAGCACTGACCCAGTCAGCCCGCCCACGCGGCAGGACCGCGTCGACTGCCGCACCGAAGGAGCACGAGCATGCGCGCCGACCGCACCGGACCGCCCCGCGGACGCCAGAAGGAAGCCGACCGCAACGACGAGCGGATCCTTCGCGCGGCACGCGAAGTCTTCGCCGAACACGGCTGGAACGCCCCCGTCTCGGAGGTCGCCCGCCGTGCCGGCGTAGGCATGGGCAGCCTCTACCGGCGCTACCCCGCCAAAGAGGACCTCGCCCAGGCGCTGCGTGTGGAGGGCATGAACGAGATGGCCTCCCTGGCCCGCACCGCCATGGCCGACCACCCCGACCCCTGGACCGCGCTCGTGGCCTTCCTGCGAGCAACGCTGTCCGCCACCGACACCGGCTCCCTCCTCCCCCTCATCGGGGGCCGCCTGCCCGCCACCGACGAGGTCGACGCCGCAGACGACCGCCTCCGGACGGCACTCGACGACCTGGTCGACGCCGCCCACCGGTCCGGCGCACTGCGCCCGGACTTCAGCTCGGCGGACCTCCCGCTGCTGCTCAACCACCTCAACACCCGCCTGCCCACGACCACCGAGCGCGCGGTCGAACTGCACCTGCGCTACCTGGACCTCGCCCTGAGCGGTCTTCAGAACCCCGCGAGGACGGGCATCCCACCTGCCAGCCCGCCCAACTGGGCGGAGCTGAGGGACCTCTGGAACGCCCCGTGACCGCCGGGGGAACGGCCGGGATCGGCGCGTAGCCGGCCCCTCGGCAAGCCCCAGGCCGGTGGAACCGGTGTCCAGAGGTTTCGCGCAGTCCGGCAGGACGGTGACCGGCCTGCCGGACTGGTGGTGGTTGCCGCGGCGGCCGGGTGCGGCTGAACGAGGTGCGGTCGGGGGGCGTCCGAGTGCTGGTCGTGTCTCGCCGGCTCGGACATCGCTCGATCAAGGTCACGGTGGACCAGTACGGCCACCTCACGCAGGACGGTCAGGAACGCTGCCGTCAGGTCGTCGAGGCGCCGTGGGGCCGCACATGCTCACACCAGGCCGAGCGACCGCAGAGCGCGCTGCTGACTCGGTGCCGGGTCAGCAGGCCAGTAGATGTAGCAGACACCGCCTGTACCGCTTCTGACCTTGCCGTTTGCATCGTAGCGCTTGGTGCGGAGCCAGATCGTCTCCCACTCGTGGCGCTTGTAGATCCGGCGGACGGCCTCGTCGCTCGACGAGGCGGGGTCGTTGGCGATCACGTCGCCGTCCGCCGTGAACCCGATCACGGTCATGAGATGGCCGGAGGTCCCGTACCCGGCCCCGGTCAGCTCCTCCTTGAGGAACGACTGCGACGTTATGGCCGGGATACCCGCCCGGATCAGCGTCTCCAGGTCCGTCAGCGAACTCAGCCGGGTCACCACCGCGCTCATGCCGTCGTACGTGGCGGCATAGGCGGCGTTGAACGGCCAGTTGCCGCAGCCCTCGTACTGGTAGTCGTACGTGAAGCGGGCCGCGTGGCAGACCTGCGGGTCCGCGAGGCCTGGCTTCACCCAGGCGAGATCCTCGGTGGTGGGCCTCCGCCCCCAGTACTCGATGATCATCTGCGAGGAGGTGGGGCTGCACCACGCCTCACCGCCGTTGTCGTACTCCGGGTACTGGCCGGCGTGCACATTCTGCGAATAGCGCGGCACCGGCAGTTCCCTGGCGAGGCCCGGCGTGCTGGGCTCCACGGTGAACCGGTCGGGGATGTCCGAGGCCATCGCACCGAGCCGCCACACGGTCGGCGTGAGGCGACTGCCCGGGGTCCGGTAGAGGGTGAGCCGCAGCCGGTAGGAGACCAGCCGCAGCCCGCTCGCCGCGTCGTCCACCGAGAAGGTGTCCGTCCAGATCGAACTTCTGCCGTCGGTCTGGTCGTCGACGGAGGTACGGCGGATGTCGCCGTCGCCCGCCGCCCAGCGGCCCATCACGTACCAGGGAGTCTCGGTGTCGTCCGAGTAGCGGCCGCACAGCTCGATCTGGATCCAGGTGCCGGCCGGGGCGTCCGCGTTCCAGGACGCGATCACCTCGGTGGCCGGGACCGACGAGCGGTGGCTCGGCGAGGTCCAGGTCGCGTACTCCCAGGCCGCCGTCGTCCCGGTGTGCGGGTCCGTGTAGTCGGTACGCCCCTGCGGGGTGCCGATCACCAGTCCGGGCCGTCGGCCCGCGACGGCGCGCGTCCCGGCGCCGGAACCGCTGCGCCAGTCGGTGTACGTACGCCAGGAATGGTTGTCCACCAGGGATGCGGCAGCCGAGGGCGCATGGGGCGGGGCGAGCGAGGGCGCGGCGGCTGCGGAGCCTGCGGACGCCGCCGTGCCGGCGCCGGCGGCTACGGCGAGCGCGGCAGTCAGCACGGTTCTGCGTGAAGTCGGTCTGTTCATGGGCGAGTCCCCCGGTCGTAAGCGGAATGGGGCTGCGGGTGCACGACAGTGCGCCAACTATTACGGTTCACAGCCGGATTGGGCCAGCGATTCGCCTCGCGTCACCGAACAAATATTGGTCTGGTCCACTGGCGTGACCTGTGGTTGCTTCGCACCGCCTCGTACGCTGGTCCGCATGAACGACCTCGCCCGCCTTGCCTCGCGACTGATCACCTTGCCGCCGTCCTGCGGACCCGTGCGGCTGATCGCCGTCGACGGTCATGCGGGCTCGGGCAAGAGCACTCTCGCCTCCCGCCTCTCGGTGGCGCTCGGGGACGCGCCCGTGTTGCATCTGGACGACCTGGCCACGCACGAGGAGCTGTTCGGCTGGGCGGACCGGCTCCAGGACCAGGTGATCGGCCCGCTGTCGCGCGGGGAGACCGCGCACTACGCGCCGTACGACTGGACAGCCCGGCGCCTCGGCCCACCGCAGACACTGGAACCGGCACCGGTGGTGCTGATCGAGGGAGTGGGCGCCGGCCGCCGGGCCCTGCGCCCGCATCTCGCCCGGCTGTGGTGGATGGAGCTCGACCCCCTGGCGTCCTGGCAGCGGGGCCGACGGCGGGACGGGCCGGCACTTTCGGCCTTCTGGGACGGGTGGACCGTGGCCGAGGAACAACATTTCGCCGCCGATCCGTCGCGCCCATACGCGGATGCTCTGGTACGCCAGTTGCCTGTGGGGTACAAGTGGCTGGAGGGCCCCCGCGCGACAGCAGGAACGAACCATTCCGTCACCCACCGTGAGCGTCCGGGCGCGACGTTCTGACCAGTCTGAAAACGGCCCGGAAGTACCCCAACTCCGCTTGACCCGGGGGCGGTACAGGTCTTACGTTCTCAATGTGCGGCTTTTCGGAGCCCTCACAGACGCGAAGCCCCCGGTTGTTCCCCCGTGATCGGGGGCTTCGTTCTGTCCCCGCACCCATCTTCGTACGGCTGTTCACCGTATTCCGCTTACCCTCGGTCACGGTCCCCGTTCTGCTTGCGGTGCCCTTAGTCGCGCACCACCTGCGCAGGTACGATGCCTCTCGGTGCGGTCAATTCCCGTCCACGGCAGTATGGTTCAGCGCGCCTGGACGGGACCGGGTCGTGCGGTGGGACAACCTGGGGGCACGGCTTGTGGGGGACCTGATGGACATCGGCACGCAGGGCGCACAGGCCCCGGCCGACCTCGCCTGGCTGCGCGGCGTGGACGCCTACACGATGGGCGCCTATCCACAGGCCGAGGAGGAGTTCAGAACGGCGGTGCGGCTGGATCCCGGTATGGCGGACGGCTGGCTCGGCCTCCATGCCCTGCGGATCGACACGACGACCGCGCTGCTGCGGATGTACCGCCACCGCGAGCGCTTCGGCGAACAGCGCACCCGCCATCGGCGCACGCTCAACTCCTGGTACTGGCTGGGCTGGTGGGTACAGCCCGTACTGGAGAGCCCGCGCGATCTGCTGCTCGCGCACGCCTCGCACTGGCTGGACGGACGCCATGTCCCGGAGCTGGACCGGGCGCTGGCCGGACTGCCACCCGTGGACACAGACCCGCAGGTGCGGTTCCTGCACGCCTGCCGCTCGTATCTGGTCAAGGACTGGGAACAGCTCGTCCGCCACACCGAACAGCTCGTCGACGATCCGCTGCTCGGCATCGAGGCGGGACTCTTCGGCGGGATGGCGCGGGTGCGGCTGGAGATGTACGGGCAGGCCGAGCCGCTGCTCTCCACCGCGCTGATGCGCTGCCGCAGCGAACAGCCGCAGCGCAAGGAGCTGCGCTACTGGCTGGCCCGCGCGCACGAGGGCACCGGGCGCAGCGCGGCCGCCCTGCCGCTCTACCGGGCGGTGCACCGGATCGACCCGGCGTTCATGGACACCTCGGCGCGGCTCGCCGCGATCGCGGACTACGACGGGCTCGAAGGCTCCGACGAGGCGGCCGGTCTCGCATCCGTGTCGCTGACCGGGTTCGGCGCCGACTCCACGGCCGCGGAGGCGCTGCCGGACGGGGACTCACTGCTCGGCACCGATCTGGTGGGCGGGCGGGAACTACGGCCCGGCGGCGATCCGCAGAACCTGCCGGGCGTCGGGGTGCCTCCTCGGGCAGACGGAGCGCGGAAGAAGACCGCTGTGCCCGGCCAGTCGTCGCAGGCATTCCCGGCGGGGCCCAGCGATCCGGCGCTGCTCGCCGCGGCGCTGGCGGAGCTGGAACGGATGGTCGGCCTCGAACCGGTCAAGCGCCAGGTCAAGGCGTTGTCCGCGCAGCTGAACATGGCGCGGCTGCGGGCCGGTCAGGGGCTCCCGGTCCAGCCGCCGAAGCGCCACTTCGTCTTCTCCGGCCCCTCGGGCACCGGGAAGACCACAGTGGCCCGCATCCTGGGCCGGGTCTTCTACGCGCTGGGGCTGCTCGGCGGGGACCATCTCGTCGAGGCCCAACGCTCCGATCTGGTCGGCGAGTTCCTCGGACAGACAGCGGTCAAGGCCAATGAGCTGATCGACTCGGCGCTCGGTGGGGTGCTGTTCGTCGACGAGGCGTACAGCCTCTCCAACTCCGGCTACAGCAAGGGCGACGCGTACGGGGACGAGGCGCTGCAGGTCCTCCTCAAGCGGGCCGAGGACAACCGGGACCATCTCGTCGTCATCCTCGCGGGCTACCCCGAAGGCATGGACCGGCTGCTGGCCACCAACCCCGGGCTCTCCTCCCGGTTCACCACCCGGGTGGACTTCCCCAGCTACCGGCCGCTGGAACTCACCTCGATCGGCGAGGTACTGGCCGCCGACAACGACGACGTGTGGGACGAGGAGTCCCTGGAGGAGCTGCGCTCGATCAGCGGCCATGTCGTCGACCAGGGCTGGATCGACGAGCTGGGCAACGGACGGTTCCTGCGCACGCTGTACGAGAAGAGCTGCGCGTACCGGGACTTGCGGCTCTCCGGGTACGCGACGGTGCCCACCCGCGACGATCTGGCGACGCTGCGGCTGCCGGATCTGATGCAGGCGTACGGCGAAGTGCTCTCCGGCCGGGGGCCGGTTGACCGGGGGCAGCAGGAGCCTCCGCCGCTGTGACCTTGCCGGTCGGGTGCGGCGGGTGGTGGGACCGGGGCCGCCCGGTGGGGCGGTCTGTCCTCAACCGTCGGACGGGCGTCCCTGGGCGCCCGTCCGACGAGGCCCGGGTCGGGCCGCGCGGCACACGACCGTCCTCAACCGCCGGACGGGCTCGCGGGCGGACGGGCCCTGACATGAAGCCCGTCCGACGACCGACCCGGATCAGACCGCCCGGCACACGACCGTCCTCAATCGCCGGACACGCTCGCGTGTGCGGACGGGCCCGATGCGGTTGCCAGTGGTTGCAGTTCGTCCGGGACCGGGGCTGCCGGCGCCACATCCACCGTCCGGCGGGGTATCGAGACCCGGTGCGCCGGGTCGCGCACCTCGCCCACCAGCATTTCCAGGACGTCCTCCATCGCGACCAGGCCGAGGATCCGGCCCGATGCGTCGGCGACCTGGGCCAGATGGGTGGCGGCGCGGCGCATCACCGTCAGGGCGTCGTCCAGGGGCAGCTCCGCGCGCAGTGTCGCCATCGGGCGCCAGATGTGCTGCGGAACCGCCCGTTCGCCGTCCTCCAGGTCAAGGACGTCCTTGACGTGCAGATACCCCATGAACGGGCCGCCCCCTTCCGCGCAGACGGGGAAACGTGAGTAGCCGGTCCGTACGGTCAGCTCCTCGATCCTGCGCGGGGTGACCGATGGGTCCACCGTCACCAGGGCTGCCCTGGCGAGCAGCACATCGGTGACCGGCCTGCTGCCCAGCTCCAGGGCGTCCTCCAGCCGCTCCTGCGCCTCCGGTTCCAGCAGTCCGGCCAGTCCGGAGTCCTCGACGAGCCGGTTGAGCTGCTCGCTGGTGAAGACGGCCTCGACCTCGTCCTTGGGTTCGACGCGGAAGAGCCGGAGCACGAGCCGGGCGCAGGCGCCCAGCGCCGTGGTGACGGGGCGGCACAGCCGGGCGAAGCCGACCAGGGCCGGGCTGAGCCACAGCGAGGTCTTCTCCGGGGCTGCCATCGCCAGGTTCTTCGGGACCATTTCGCCGATGACGAGGTGGAGGAAGACCACGAGGACGAGCGCCAGCACGTAGCCGAGCGGGTGAATGAGCCCCTCGGGGATGTGGACCGCGTGGAAGACCGGCTCCAGCAGGTGGGCGACGGTCGGTTCGGCGACGGCTCCGAGGGTCAGGGAGCAGACGGTGATGCCGAACTGGGCTGCGGCCATCATCTGCGGCAGGTTCTCCAGGCCGTAGAGCACTTGGCGGGCCCTGCCGGACCCGGCCGCCGCGAGGGGTTCGATCTGGCTGCGGCGTACGGAGACGAGTGCGAACTCGGCACCGACGAAGAAGCCGTTCGCCAGGACGAGGAGCCCGGCGAAGAGCAACTGGACGACGCTCATCGTGCGGCCTCCAGGACACCACGGGCGGCCGAGGGCTCGTCGACCGGTTCGGCCACATCGGCGATGCGTACGAAGCGGACCTGCTCCGCGCGGTAGTGACCGACCTGGCGGACCGAGATCCGCCAGCCCGGCAGCTCGGCCCGGTCGCCGGGAGCGGGGATCCGCCCGAGCAGATCGGCGACCAGTCCGGCCACCGTCTCGTACGGTCCTTCCGGTACGTCGAGGCCTATCCGGCGCAGGGTGAGGACCCGGCAGCTGCCTTCGGCGTCCCAGGCGGGACGGCCGTCCTCGGCGGCGGCGACCAGTTCGGGCCGGTCGGCGCCTTCCGCGTCGTGCTCGTCCCTGACCTCGCCGACCAGCTCCTCGATGATGTCCTCCAGGGTGACGACACCGGCGGTGCCACCGTACTCGTCGACCACGACGGCCATCGGCTGCTCCTTGCGCAGGCGCTGGAGCAGCTGTTCGACCGGGAGTGTCTCGGGTACGAGGAGGGGCGGTACGGCGATCCGGCCCGCGGTGGTGCGCAGGCGTTCCCGGGCGGGCACGGCGAGCGCGTCCTTGAGGTGGATCATGCCGACGACCTCGTCGATCCGGTCCCGGTAGACCGGGAAGCGGGAGAGGCCGGTGGCGCGGGTGAGGTTCAGGACGTCCGCCGCGGTGGCGGTCGACTGCAGGGCGCTGACCTTCACGCGCGGGGTCATGACGTGCTGCGCGGTGAGTCCGGCGAGCGACAGGGTCCGTACGAAGAGATCGGCGGTGTCCTGTTCGAGGGTGCCCGCCTCGGCGGAGTGCCGGGCCAGGGAGACCAGTTCACCGGGGGTGCGGGCGGAGGCCAGCTCATCGGTGGGTTCGACGCCCAGCAGGCGGACCAGCCGGTTGGCAACGGTGTTCAGCAGCGTGATCACCGGCCGCAGAGCACCGGCGAAGCGGTGCTGGGGGCCGGCCACGAACCGGGCGACCTGGAGCGGCCTGGAGACCGCCCAGTTCTTCGGTACGAGCTCGCCGATCACCATCTGGACAGCGGAGGCGACGATCATCCCGATCACCACGCTGACGCCGGATACCGCCCCGTCGGGGAGGCCGGTCGCGGTGAGGGGTCCGGCGAGCAGCTGGGCGAGGGCCGGTTCGGCGAGCATGCCGACGACCAGTGAGGTGATGGTGATGCCCAGCTGGGTGCCGGAGAGCTGGAAGGAGAGCTCACGCAGGGCGTCGACGACGGTACGGGCCCGCTGGTCGCCCTCGGCGGCGGCGCGCTCGGCGTCCGGCCGCTCCACCGTGACGAGCCCGAATTCGGCCGCCACGAAGAATCCGTTGGCGAGGATGAGAAGGAATGCTGCACTCAGAAGCAGCAGGGGGGTGGTCATGCCGCCGCCGCCTGGGAAGGGGCGGCGCAGGTACTACCGGACGATCCGTCCATTGCTGGAGGGAGTCACTCCTTGGGTCGCAGGAAAGCCCCGCCGGCCCTGGGGCCTCTGGTGCGGGGCGGGGCGCACAGGGCGCCACCGCCCTCCAGAGTAATCAAGAAGCGGCCGTGCGGGGCAGGGGGCTCAGCCGTTCTCCGTACAGCTGCCGTGGTTCTCGGCGAGTGTGCGGAGCGTACGGGCGTCACGAATGGCCTGTTCCTTGGCGATTCCGGGCTGGATACCGAGGGCAGGCATGCTGGTCCCGTCGCTGAGGTCGAGAAAGACCCACGGGTCGCCGACGCGCAGGTTGACGCGGAGGATCTCCGCCCAGGACAGCCGTCGGGTGCGGGTGAGATTGACCACGGTCACCCCGTGGTCGTCGGCGACGACCTTGGGGCGGCTGAGCAGCGCCAGGACGGCGAAGAAGAGCAGCGCGGTGAAGATGAAGCTGACCCGCTCCCCCGGGCTGAGCTGCTCCAGGCTCATCGCGATGACGGTGATGACGACGAACATCGCCGCTCCCACGGTCAGCAGGACCACCCGGGTACGGGTCGGCCGGAAGGTGACCGGGAGGGTGGGAAGTTCGGGTCGGGGCGCGGGGGCGGACATGGTGTTCTTCTGTCTTCCGGGGGTGATCGCTGGCGGTCCGGCCGTCAGAGGCGGCAGGCGTGGATGGCCGTGGTGAGGATGGCGCGGGCGCCGAGCTCGTACAGATCGTCCATGATCCGCTGGGCCTCCTTGGCGGCGACCATGGAGCGGACGGCGACCCAGCCCTCGTGGTGCAGCGGGGAGATGGTCGGCGACTCCAGGCCCGGGGTGAGGGCGACGGCGCGCTCCAGGTGCTCGACGCGGCAGTCGTAGTCCATCATCACGTAGCTGCGGGCGACCAGGACGCCTTGGAGGCGGCGGAGGAACTGCTGCACCTTGGGGTCGTCCTCGGAGGCACCCGTCCGGCGGATGACGACGGCTTCCGACTTCATGATCGGCTCGCCGATCACTTCAAGTCCCGCGTTGCGCAGGCTGGTGCCGGTCTCCACCACATCGGCGATGACCTGGGCGACGCCGAGCTCGATGGCGGTCTCGACCGCGCCGTCGAGGTGGACGACGGAGGCGGTGACGCCGACGTCGGCGAGGTGCTTGGCCACGATGCCCTCGTAGGAGGTGGCGATCGTCATGCCGTCGAAGTCCTGCGGCCCGGCGGCCGTGCCGGGCTTGGTGGCGTAGCGGAAGGTGGAGCGGGCGAAGCCGAGCTGCAGGATCTCCTCGGACTGCGCGCCGGAGTCCAGCAGCAGATCGCGGCCGGTGATGCCGATGTCGAGACGGCCGGAGCTGACGTAGATCGCGATGTCGCGCGGGCGCAGGTAGAAGAACTCGACCTCGTTGTCGGGGTCGACGAGGACGAGCTCCTTGGACTCCTTGCGCTGCTGGTAGCCGGCCTCATGGAGCATCGCCATCGCAGGCCCGGAGAGAGAACCCTTGTTGGGGACGGCGATGCGCAGCATGAGGTCAGGTTTCCTTTGTGCGAAGGGTATTTCTACGGACGTGACGTGCGGGGTCCGGAACTGTGCTCAGAGGTGGGCGTAGACGTCGTCGAGAGAGATTCCGCGGGCGACCATCATCACCTGGACGTGGTAGAGCAGCTGGGAGATCTCCTCGGCGGCGGCGTCCTTGCTCTCGTGCTCGGCGGCCATCCAGACTTCGGCGGCCTCCTCGACGACCTTCTTGCCGATGGCATGGACGCCCTTGTCCACCAGCTCGGCGGTGCGGGAGGTGGAGGGGTCGCCGTTGGCGGCCTTGAGCTGCAGCTCGGCGAAGAGCTCTTCGAAGGTTTTGTTCGCCATGATGGTTCTTAGCGTACGGGGTCCCGCACCCCCGTTCAGCGCCAGGGCTCGCTGACGGTGCGCAGCGTGGCGGCGGTGGCGACGGCCGCGGTGACCGCTTCGTGCCCCTTGTCCTCGTTGGAACCTTCGAGCCCGGCCCGGTCGAGCGCCTGCTCCTCGGTGTCACAGGTCAGTACGCCGAAGCCGACCGGGACACCCGTGTCGACGGCGACCTGGGTGAGCCCGTTGGTGACGCCGTGGGACACGTACTCGAAGTGGGGGGTGCCGCCGCGGATGATCACGCCGAGGGCGACGATCGCGTCGTAGCCGCGGCCGGCGAGGACCTTGGCGACGACCGGGAGCTCGAAGCTGCCGGGGACCCGGAGCAGGGTCGGCTCATCGATGCCGAGCTCGTGCAGGGCGCGCAGCGCGCCGTCGACGAGGCCGCCCATGACCTTCTCGTGCCACTGGGCGGCGATCACCGCCACTCGCAGGTCACCGCAGTTGCGTACGGACAGTTCGGGTGCGCCCTTGCCGCTCATGTCTCTCCTACCGCTCGATTCCGTGCTCGTTACTGGTTGCCGCAGGTCGACACCGAGGCGGTGTCGAGCCAGGGCAGGTCGTGTCCCATGCGGTCCCGCTTGGTGCGCAGGTACCGCAGGTTGTGCTCGCCGGCCTGGACGGGCATCGGCTCGCGTCCGGTGATCGCGAGGCCGTGCCGCAGGAGCGCAGCGGTCTTGTCGGGGTTGTTCGTCATCAGCCGGACGCCGTGGACGCCGAGGTCCTTGAGGATCTGGGCGCCTGCCGCGTAGTCCCGGGCGTCGGCGGGCAGGCCGAGTTCCAGGTTGGCGTCGAGGGTGTCGACGCCGCGCTCCTGGAGTTCGTACGCGCGCAGCTTGGAGAGCAGGCCGATCCCCCGGCCCTCGTGGCCGCGCAGATAGACGACGACGCCGCGGCCCTCCTCGGTGATGCGCTGCATGGAGGCGTGCAGCTGAGGGCCGCAGTCGCAGCGCTGGGACTGGAAGATGTCGCCGGTCAGGCACTCGGAGTGGACCCGGACGACGATGTCGTCGCCGTCACCGAGGTCGCCGTGGACGAGCGCGACGTGCTCGACGCCGTCGACGGTGGAGCGGTAGCCGTACGCGGTGAACTCGCCGAACGACGTCGGCAGCCGGACCTCGGCCTCGCGGCGGACGGTCGGCTCGGCGGAGCGGCGGTACGCGATCAGGTCCTCGATCGAGATGATCGTGAGGCCGTGCTTGCGGGCGAACGGGACCAGCTCCGGCAGCCGCAGCATGACGCCGTCCTCGCCCGCGATCTCGACGATCGCTCCGGCGGGGCGGAGCCCGGCGAGCCGGGCCAGGTCGACGGCGGCCTCGGTGTGGCCGTTGCGGACCAGGACACCGCCGGTCCTTGCCCGGAGCGGGAAGATGTGGCCGGGGCGCACGAAGTCGCCGGGGCCGGCCCGGCCGCCCGCCAGCATCCGGAGCGTGGTGGCCCGGTCGGCGGCGGAGATGCCGGTGGTGACACCGTGCGCCGCGGAGGCGTCGACCGAGACGGTGAACGCCGTGCGCATCGACTCGGTGTTGTGGGCGACCATCTGCGGCAGGTCGAGCCGTTCCAGCTCGTCGTTCTCCATGGGTGCGCAGATCAGGCCGCGGCACTCGCTCATCATGAAGGCGACGATCTCGGGGGTGGCCTTCTCGGCGGCGATGACGAGGTCGCCCTCGTTCTCCCGGTCCTCGTCGTCGACGACGACGACGGGGCGGCCGGCGGCGATGTCGCGGATCGCCTGCTCGACGGGGTCGAGGGACAGGTCCTCGGCCGTGCTGTGTTCCCGGTGCAACCAGGTGGGCTGGGCAGTCATGCCGTGGCTCCTTCCAGAGCGGGTGTCCGCGTACGCAGCCACCAGTCGCGCATGCCCCACAGGACGAGGGCGCCGTAAATGACGTAGACGAAGCCGGAGAAGGCGAAGCCGTTGGCGAAGTTCAGCGGCACGCCGACCAGGTCGACCAGGAGCCAGGCGAACCAGAACTCGACCATGCCGCGCGCCTGGGCGTACATCGCGACGACCGTGCCGACGAAAATGTACGCGTCGGGCCACGGGTCCCACGACAGCGTCGGGAACGCGGTGAACAGGCCGCCGACGGCGAGCGTGCCGAGGGCCGCGCCGCCGACCAGATAAGCGCGCTCGCGCCAGGTGGCGAACCGTACGGCGATGGAGCCGTCCTGGGCCTGCTGCCTGCCGCGGTTCCACGACCACCAGCCCCACGCGGCCACGCCGATGACCACCAGCTGCTTGCCCGCGCTGCCCGAGAGGTGCGCGGAGGCGAAGGCGACCAGGAGGATCACACCGGAGAGCAGCTGTGCGGGCCAGGTCCATATGGAACGCCGCCAGCCGAGCGCCAGGGCGACCAGACCGACCGTGTTGCCGATCATGTCGGACCACTTGATGTGCTGGCCGAACAGGGCGAAGGCCTCCGAGTTGAGCCAGTCGACCGCGCTCACTTCGTGTCCTCCCGGTCCCGGTCGCCGAGCAGCCGCTCGACGTACTTCGCGATGACGTCCACCTCGAGGTTGACCGGGTCGCCGGGCTCCTTGATGCCGAGCGTGGTCAGGGCGAGGGTGGTGGGGATGAGGCTGATGGTGAAGTAGTCGGGCCCGGCGTCGACGACGGTCAGGCTCACGCCGTCGACGGTGATCGATCCCTTCTCCACCACGTAGCGGGTCAGCTCCGCCGGGAGGGAGATCTTCACGATCTCCCAGTTCTCGGAGAGCTTGCGCTCGACGATGCGGCCCGTGCCGTCGACGTGTCCCTGGACGATGTGTCCGCCGAGCCTGCCGCCGAGCGCCATGGGGCGCTCCAGGTTGACCCGGGAGCCGGTCTCCAGCGCGCCGAGGCTGGACCGGTTCAGGGTCTCTGCCATCACATCGGCGGTGAATTCACCGTCGCCGAGGTCGACGACGGTGAGGCAGACGCCGTTGACGGCGATGGAGTCACCGTGCTTCGCGCCTTCGGTGACGACGGGACCGCGCAGGCGGAATCGGGAGGCGTCGCCGAGCTTCTCGACGGCGGTGACCTCACCCAGTTCTTCGACAATTCCGGTGAACACTCAGTTTCCCTTCCGGGCAGGGCCGGGGACGGCGGTGATGCGCAGATCGGGGCCGATGCGTACGGTCTCGGTCACATCGAGGCGCAACGCCTGGGCGATGGTGGAGATTCCGGCGTCGGCGAGGGCTGCGGGGCCCGCGCCGAGGAGCACGGGGGCGAGGTAACCGACGACCTTGTCGACCGTTCCCGCCGCGACGAAGGCCCCGGCCAGGGTCGGGCCGCCTTCGAGGAGTACGGAGCGGACGCCGCGCCCGTGCAGGGCGGCAAGCAGGGCGGGGATGTCCAGGCCGCGGCCGGTGGCGGCGCGCGGCAGTCGCAGGACGGTTCCCTCGGGAAGACGGCCGGTGTCGGCGTCGTCGGCGACCGCGATCAGGGTGGGCGCCGTGGTGTCGAGGACGCGGGCGCCGGGCCGTACCGCGGTGGCGTCGGTGTCGACGACGACCCGGAGCGGCTGCACGGCGCCTTCGATGCCACGTACACCGAGCTGGGGGTCGTCCGTCCGGGCGGTGCCGGAGCCGACCACGACGGCGTCGGCCTCGGCGCGCAGCCGGTGGACGTCGGCGCGGGACTCGGCAGAGGTGATCCAGCGGCTGGTGGCGTCGGCGGCCGCGATCCGGCCGTCGAGGGTCGCCGCGTACTTCCACAGCACGTACGGACGGCCGAGCCGCACCGAGGTCAGCCAGGCGGTGTTGCCCGCCTCGGCGAGTTCGCCAAGGAGTCCCTGCTCCACGGTGACCCCGGCGGCACGGAGGGTGTCCGCCCCCCCGGTGGCCTGCGGATTCGGGTCGGCGACCGCGTACACGACGCGGCTGACGCCGGCCTCGATCAGCGCCTGGGCGCAGGGGCCGGTGCGACCGGTGTGGTTGCACGGTTCGAGGGTGACGTAGGCGGTGCCGCCACGGGCCTTCTCGCCTGCTTCGCGCAGGGCATGGATTTCGGCGTGCGGCCCGCCGGCCCGCTGGTGGAAGCCTTCACCGGCCGGCTGTCCCTCGGCGTCGAGGATCACGCATCCGACGACCGGATTGGGGCTGGTGGAGCCGAGTCCGCGGGCGGCGAGCGCGATCGCTCGGCGCATGGCGGTGGTGTCGGCTGCGGTGTCCACCGGGTCCTCCTGCCTCTTCGGGCACGGACTCCGGGGCCTGTCGATGACGACAGATGAAGCGGAACGCAACAGGGGACGCCGAAACCGAAGACACGGACGCAGCTGTTCCGGGGATCCCGGAAATGCGTCCGCCGACGGCGGCGTACCTGTGACGGCCCGCCGCGCACTGCCTCCCATCCGGACTTTAACCGTCGGTCCAGGAATCCCACCTGGTCAACCGGCCGCTGGATGCGGACGGGTCGCGGACTATAACCGCCGGTTCGGAATTGCACCGACCCCGGAGTGCGCTGCTGCTGGTACACGATCAGTCTGCCACGCCTGCTCATGGGCCATGCGAGGGAGCACCTGTGGAGTGGCTCACAGACAGGCCCGGGGAACCCCGGGCGGGCTCGCATCCGGACACCTTGAGGCCAGTGGTCCAGTCCTCTTCGTCTCTGCGTCACCTCCGAGGAACGGCCCCGCGGTGTGCGCACACCTGTGGCCCCAACACGACCCGCCCCCTTGCCAGTTGTGTTCTGCCGACCTCCCCGGGAGGAACGGCACGCGCTGCCCCCGCTCGTGCGGGACCCACCCTGCTCACAGCCGGCGTGGCCGTCGCCGGACTGTTCATGGGCCCGCTCGCCGCCACCCGGCCGGCCGCCGCCACCCGGCCGGCCGCCGCCGACCGGGAGGCGGACCGTTGGCCGACCCCGCGTCGCCGCAACGTCCGCGCGCGGGCGCGGATGTTGCGGGAGCCATTCGGGTCGGAAAGCGGCGGCCGAAGGACAGGGCGGGATGACCACGATTCCGGTGACGGGCGGAACCGGAACATTCGGACGACAGGTGACGGACCGGGTGCGCGCCGAGGGGCACGACGTCCGCGTGCTGAGCCGCCACGCACAGCCGTACGCCCTCGATCTGCGCGACGGGACGGGGCTCGACGCGGCGGTCGCCGACGTGGACACGATCGTGCACTGCGCGTCCACGCCGCGCGGCGGCGACGACACGGCGGCCGAACACCTCATCGAGGCGGCGAAGCACGCCGGCGAAGTCGCGGACCGGCTTGCCGAGTTGGCGGTGGCCGATCCGGCAGGGCGGGTGCCGGAGCTCGGCGGGCCGGAGGTGCGGGAGCTGCCGGAGCCAGCCCGGGCCTGTCTCCGGGCGACCGGGAAGAAACGGCGAATCCTCCCCGTACGGCTGGTGGGCAAGGCGTACGCCGGGTACCGGCGGGGCGGGCATCCGACCCCGAACGGGCCGTGGGGAAGACGACGTTCGAGGACTTTCTCGCACAGCGTTTCGGCCGCCCGGAGCGATCCGAGTGAGCCCACGTCGCGGCAGGTGCGCGGGTCGCTCCGGCCGCCTGGACTGAGGAGACCCTACGGCCTCCCCCGCGATAGGGCACGCGCGCCGAGCGCCCCGGCCGCCAGGAGGGAAACCCCGTCGCGTACGGCCTCGTGGCCCGCGTCAGCCGCCCGCGGTGAACAGCTCGTCCTGAGCTGCCTCGCGGGCGGCGAGCAGCGCGCCGCGCAGCACCGCGGAACCGCCGAGCGCGCCGGCCCTGACCTCCGTGCGCAGCGGGGACATCACGGCCAGCCGTTCCTCGACCCGGGACGCCAGCGCGTCGCCGCCCGCATGGCCGACCTCGCCCGCGAGGACCACACAGCCGGGGTCGATGACCGAGGCGACGGCGGCGGCGCCCACCGCGAGGCGGTCCGCGAGCGCGCCGAGGAATGCCTCGCTCTCCCCCTCCCCCGCCAGAGCTGCCCGTACGGCGGACGCGGCGGCGGGTTCCTGTTCGCCGGAGCCCAGCCGCGTCCGCGCGTCGATGCCGTGCCCCCGGGCCAGTTCGCAGACCGGCGCGGAGCCGACCAGGGAGTGAAACCCTCCGTCGCAGTTGACCGCGGAGGGCAGTCCCGTCGTGCCCGGCACGGGCAGGAAGCCGATCTCGCCCGCGCCGCCGGAGGCCCCGCGGCGCAGCTTGCCGTCCAGCATGACGGCGGCGCCGATGCCGTGGCCGAGCCAGAGCAGGACAAAGGTGTCACGGTCGCGGGCCGCTCCGACGCGGTGCTCGGCGACGGCGGCGAGGTTGGTCTCGTTCTCGATGAGCACGGTCGCCGGCAGCCGCTGCTGCAGCACCCGGGCCAGGCGGCGGTGCCAGGCGGGCAGGCCGGTGGTGTCGCGGAGCTCGCCGGTGACCGGGTCGATCAGGCCGGGGGCGCCGATGCCGACGCTGTGCAGCGGTGCGGCGCCCGCCTCGCGCGCGGTGCGTTCCAGCAGCGCCGCGGCCTGCTCGGCGGCGGCATCGGTTCCGGTGTCGCTGCCGATCGGCAGGGTGGCCTCGGCGAGCGTGACACCGAGGAGATCGGCGACGACGACGGCGACGCTGTCGGTCCGTACGTCGAGAGCAGCGAGGTGGGCCCGGTCGGCGACGATTCCGTACAGCCTTGCATTGGGTCCGCGGCGTGCGGCGCCGCTCTCGCCGACGACCCGGATCAGCCCGGCGCCCTGCAACCGCTCCACCAGATCGGCGACGGTGGGACGGGAGAGTCCGGTCAGGGTCTTGAGTTGGGTGGCCGTCAGCGGGCCGTCCTGCTGGAGCAGTCGCAGGGCGAGCCGGTCGTTGATGGCCCGGGCGGTGCTCGGTGATGCGGGCATGCCGAGATCCTTCCAGATCACTGCCGCACGGGAACCTACCGTCATGGTCTATTTATCAGGCAGGGTTCCTGATAGTTTACTGGCCGCGCCGCGGAGAGGGGCACCGGGGCCACCGGTGGCAGAGAATTCCCAGGGGAGGGAACGGCAGCATGACGACGGATTCCGCAGAGACGGCCTTCGGCACGGAGCAGGTAAGGCGGGCCAGGTTCGCCGTCGCCGCGGTCTTCACCGTGCACGGCGCCGTGACCGGCAGTTTCGCCACCCGCGTGCCCTGGATCCAGGACCACGCCGGGGTCAGCGCGGGGCAGCTCGGTCTCGCCCTGGCGTTCCCGGCGATCGGTGCCTCGCTCGCCATGCCGCTGGCCGGTGCGATCAGTCATCGCTTCGGCACCAGGACGGCACTGCGCGGGCTGCTGGTGCTGTGGACGCTGGCACTGGTCCTGCCCGCGCTGGCACCGAACCTGCTGACACTGTGCGCGGCGCTCCTCGTGTACGGGGCATCGGCCGGCATGTCGGACGTGGCGATGAACGCCCTCGGTGTCGAGGTGGAGAACCGTCTCGACAGGTCGATCATGTCCGGGCTGCACGGGATGTGGAGCGCGGGCGCCCTGGTCGGTTCGGCGGCGGGCACGGTGGCCGCGCACCTGGGCGCCGACGCTCGGCTGCACCACACCGTCGCCGCCCTCGCGCTCACCGTGCTCGGCCTGATCGCCTGTCAGGGCGTGCTGGATCTGCGCAGCGAGCCGGACGAGGAGCCCCCGCCGCGGTTCACGCTGCCCCCCAGGTCGGCGCTGGCCATCGGCGCGGTGGGCTTCTGCGCGGTATTCGCGGAGGGGGCCAGCCTGGACTGGTCGGCGGTCTATCTCCGGGACATCATGGACAGTTCCGCGGGACTCGCGGCCGCGTCGACGACGGCGTTCGCGCTCACGATGGCGGTGGCCCGGATCGCCGGGGACAAGGTCGTCGACCGGTTCGGCGCGGTCAGGACCGTGCGGGTCGGCGGCGTGCTGGCGACGGCCGGCGGGCTGCTCGTGGTCACGTCACCGAACTCGGCGCTCGCGATGTGCGGCTTCGGACTGCTCGGCCTCGGTGTCGCCGTCGTCGTCCCCCTCGCCTTCGCGGCAGCCGGGCGCAGTGGACCGAACCCGAGTCAGGCGATCGCGGGCGTTGCCACCATCACGTACACCTCGGGGCTCATCGCCCCGTCGGCCATCGGTTCGCTGGCCGAGGCGACCTCGCTGATCGTCTCGTTCGGCCTGGTAACAGTGCTGGCATTCGGACTGGTGCTGGGCGCCGGCGTGTTGCGGGCGGGCGACCGCCGGGTCGCGGCGAAGGGGGTCGGCGCGCCCGGCACGGCGGCGGCCGAGCCCCGCGCCTGAACCGTTCGACCAGGCGGAACGAGGTGTGGATGCGGTGTCCGTCGATGACCACGGTCCTCGGCGCGCGGGGCGGCGGGCGGTGTCCGTGCGCGGTGGCGGCCGCCGAGGAGGCGGCCGGGACCGGAACGGCGGTCAGAGCGGCCGCGGCGGCGAGCAGGGCGCCGAGACGCCGACGGGGTCTTCTCACTCATCGAGCACCCCCATCACGGAATCAAGCATGTGAATGATGTTCACGGGCGAGACCGCGCGAGCGTAGAGCCGCTTGTTCGGAGTGACGATGCTTCGCGCGCGATTCATGGATGGGACCCGGCCGAGGCCGACGCAGAGGAACCCCGACACGAGTCAATGGGCGCTCCGGCATTACCATGGCGCTGATCTTTTCCGCGGACCGCGCCGGGCCGGACGAACGGCACCGGGCACCGGGCACCGCACGGACCCACACACGGACACACAGGGAGCGACCATGGGCGGCCTCGGCGTGCGCTGGACCTTGCACGGCGACGACGGAAAGACCCCCGCACCGGGGGCCGTGGTCCGTCCCGACGAGCGGCTCTCCTGGCCCCGGACGTTCGGGCTCGGCGCCCAGCACGTGGCGGCCATGTCCGGCGCGTCGTTCGTCGCCCCGTAGGACCCATGATGAGCGCGAAGACCAGCGCTCCCCCGCAGACTACGACGACGCAGGTCGAATCCCCACCCTCACGGCCAGTCCTGTCGGCACGCGCCTGAACAGCATGTTCCGCTAGTCGTCGAACCCCCGGTCCAGCCGGCGGATCTCAGCACCACCCCCAGCAACACATCAAGGAGCAAGACCATGGCGGGCTTCGGCTGGAAGCTGCACGGCGACGGCAAGAGCCTCGCACCGGGCGAGGTCGTGAGACCGGACGAGCGACTCACCTGGGGGCGCACTGTCGGTCTCGGCGCCCAGCATGTGGTCTCCATGATCGGAGCCTGCTTCGTCGCCCCTATCTTGATGGGTCTCGATCCCAACCTTGCCGTGATGGCCTCCGGCGTGGCCACCATTCTCTTCCTGCTGATCACCCGCGGCCATATCCCGAGCTACCTGGGCAGCAGCCTGTCGTTCATCGGTGTCGCCGCCGTGATCAAGACTCAGGGAGGTAACGCGGCGACTCTCACGGGCGCGCTGCTGGTCGTCGGCGCGGTCCTTTTCCTGTGCGGGGCGGTCGTCCGCGCTCTCGGGGCCCGCATCATCCACGCCGTACTGCCTCCGGTGGTCACGGGTGCGGTGGTCATGCTGATCGGGTTCAACCTGGCTCCGGTCACCGCCGGTACCTATTGGCCCCAGGATCAGTGGACAGCTCTTCTGACCATGCTGTTCACAGGTTTCGCCCTTGTTGTACTGCGCGGCTTCTGGTCCCGTATCGCGATCTTCCTCGGGCTGGCCTTCGGGTACGTCACCTCATGGGTCTTCGACCGCGCGTTCGGCAAGATCCACTCCCCCGCGGGCGGCGCCGCGTCGGTCGACCACTGGCGTCTCGACCTCTCGGGCGTATCCAAGGCGGACTGGATCGGCCTTCCGAACTTCCACGCCCCGAGCTTCTCCCTCTCGGCTGTTCTGGTCGCCCTGCCCGTCGTCATCGCCCTCGTCGCCGAGAACGCGGGACACGTCAAGGCTGTCGGCGAGATGACGGGTGAACCACTGGACGACAGGCTCGGTACGGCGATCATGGCCGACGGTGCGGCGACTGTGCTGTCGACGTCCGTGGGCGGCCCCGCCACGACCACGTACGCCGAGAACATCGGTGTCATGGCCGCCACGCGTGTCTACTCGACCGCTGCCTACTGGTGCGCCGCGGGCTTCGCGATCCTGTTCGGGCTCTGCCCCAAGTTCGGTGCCGTTGTGGCCGCCATTCCCGGCGGCGTCCTCGGCGGAATCACGGTCATCCTCTACGGCATGATCGGCCTGCTGGGCGCCCAGATCTGGGTTCGTTCCCGTGTCGACCTCTCCAACCCCCTGCACCTGGTGCCGGTGGCTGCGGGTCTCATCATCGGAATCGGCAATGTGAGTCTGACACTCACGGACAACTTCCAGCTCAGCGGCATCGCGTTGGGAACGCTGATCGTCGTCATCGGCTACCACGCCCTGCGCGTCATGGCTCCCGCCCACATGACGGACGAGCCACCGCTCCTCGAGCCGGGCAATCCGGGGTACGACCGAGGCTTGCCGGGCGGATCGTGATCGCAGACGCCGCCAGTGAGCCGTAGAGGGCAGATTCCGACAAAGTTGCCGCCCACATGAGCGTGGGCGACGCTTCTCCAGCGCGTGCAGGCCGACGCACTCGCGCCCCGCGGCGGCTGCTGGTTCCAGGCGGGCCCGGTCCAGCTCCACCTGGGCATCGAGCCCGCCTTCCGCCCGGCGAAGAAGGCCCACCCGGGCCTGCGCGTCACGGACATCGAGGCGTTCGCTGCGCACCTGGAGGAACATGGCGCCGAGGTCCACTGGGACGGCGACCTGCCGGGGCACCGGAGATTCTTCAGCCATGACCCTGTGGGGAACCGAGTGGAGTTCCTGGAGCCGGGCCCGCCCTGACCGTCATGCGTCTCTCGGCTTTAGCATGCGGGTCAGGAGATTGTGGGTGGCCCGCTGGACCTGCGGGCTGATGTGCGCGGGGTCGTTGAGAGCCAGCGGCCAGTGGAAGGTCCCGGCGACGAAGACGAGTGTGCCCTGCTTGTTCTCGCACAGGCTGGTGTTCTGCGCCAGTGGTACGACACTGGCAATCCGCTGGCGTATCTCACCGCCCAGTTCGCCGCGGCGCTCGCCGACCCGGAGTACGGTCCCCATCTGCGCAGGCTCGCGCAGGGACTCGGCGACCCGGTGCCCTCCGCCTGACCGCGAACCGCCGCGCTGACCCGTCCGGAGCGTCCCGGAGCCGGTCTCCAGGTCACCGATGGCTCTGCCGTCGTTCCCCCGTTCCGATGAACCCGCGGCCGGTCGGCGCCAGGACGTGCCCGCGGCTGGGACGCTGCCCCCATGGCGCAGTTCAAGCAGATGGAGCAGTTCACGGACCGGGCCGGTCCCGTCGCCGCGCCGCCCGATGTCACCTCGGTGATCGGGCGGATGCGTGAATTTCAGTCCTCCTGGCCGCCGGTGGACGGGGTCGCCGTCTTCAACCGGGTCTATCTGACGGTCACCGAGACCGTCGACCGGCGGATCACCGGTGGCGCGTTCCCGGACCGGGCGGCCGCCGCCGCCCTGGATGTGCGGTTCGCGGAGCGCTATCTGACGGCGGTCGACGCGGCGACGGCCGGGCGGCGGCCGCCCGACTGCTGGCGCCCGCTGTTCCAGTACCGGTGCCATCCCGGCGTACGGCCGCTGCAGTTCGCACTGGCGGGTATCAACGCACACATCGGCCACGACCTGGCACTCGCGGTCGTGGACACCTGCCATGCGCTGCACTGCGCTCCGCCGGAGCTGGAGGACGAATTCGACCAGGTGGGCGACCTCCTCGTGATGCTGGAGGAGCAGATCCGGGAGGATCTGATGCCGGGGCCCGATCTGCTGGAGGTCGCGGATCCGCTCACCCATCTGCTGGGGTCGTGGAGCCTGGAGCGGGCCCGCGAGGCAGCGTGGTCGGCGGCCCGGGTGCTGTGGCGGCTGCGTGATCTCCCGCTCCTCGCCGAGGAGTTCCGGCAGCAGATGGACGCGGGGGCCGGTCTGGTGGGGCGCTGTCTGCTCACACCTTGCCGCTGACCGCGCTCCACCGGGTCCTCAGAAACTGTCGCCGTACCAGTGGACGGCTCCGGGCGCGGTGACCGTCGCCCGTACCGCCGCCGGGTCGGCCGGCAACGGTCGGGCCATGCCCACGCGCTCCTCCCCCGCCACCTCGTCGGTGAGCAGCCGAGGCAGGGCTGCCCGGATCTCGGCAGTGTCGGGGAGCCGGACGATGTGATGGAGGTCGAGATCTCCGGCCTGGGCCGGCAGCGCAGCGTCTGCCGGCCCGCGTAACGCCGCTCAGTCCTCCGGGAGTTCGACCGGGGCGATGTCGTCGAAGACATCGCCGGGGCCGGGGTTCGTCGCGTCCGTGGCACCGCCGAAGTGGTTCATCACACCCCATACGGCGTTGAGCGCGGTCTGCACGGCGCCCTCGGCCCACCCGGCCGTCCAGGAGATGTCGTCGCCCGCGAGGAAGAGTCCCCGCTTGTCGGCGGGCAGCCGGTCCTGCATGAAGTGGGTGAACAGCCGCCGCTGGTAGCGGTAGTGGCCCGGCAGGTTGGCCTTGAACGCACCCATGAAATAGGGCTCGTTCTCCCAGGAGACCGTCACCGGGTTGCCGATGATGTGCTTCCTGATGTCGACGTTCGGGTAGATCTCGCCGAGCGACTTCAGCATCACTTCCATGCGCTCGTTCGGGGAGAGCGGCAGCCACTTCAGGCTGTCGTCGCACCAGGTGTACGAGAGGCAGATGACGGCCGGCTTGTCGGGCCCGTCGTCGAGAAGGTACGTGCCCCGGGTCATCCGGTCGGTGAGCGTCATCGACATGGTGTCGCGCCCGGTGGGAACCCCCCTGCCGTCGACGGCCCTGTCCAGCCAGAACGGCCGGTCGACGGGGACGAACAGCTTCGACGACTCCATGTAGTGGGTCCGCTCCATCGCCGTCCAGTGGTCGATGGGGAACAGCTCGTCGTCGCAGGCGATCTTGGAGAGCAGCAGCCAGGACTGCCCCGTGAAGATCGCCGACCGGAAGGTGCGGATGTCGCCGGTCGCGTCGGTGACGGTGATCCGGTTCCCGGCGGTGCGGTGCAGCCGGGTCACGGCGGGACGGGGCTCCCCATCGTGCAGCGAGGACAGCGAGGTACCGAGCGGCCAGTGCACGATCTTCTGCGGCTCGCGGTCCCAGAGCCGCAGCGGGAGCTGCTGGCTGCCGCCGACGATGCCACGGTGGTGGTCGTCGGCCTCGGTGTAGACGACCCGCAGGATCTCCAGGATGGAGTTGGGGAAGTCGGTGTCCCAGCCGCCGGTGCCGAACCCGACCTGGCCGAAGATCTCGCGGTGCCGGAACGACTTGAAGGCGTCGGAGGCGCAGAGGAAGCCGTAGAAGGTCTGGTTGTCGAGCTTCTCGACGAGCTTCGCCCAGATCTCCCGGATCCGCGGGACGTCGCGCTCGCGCATCGCCCGGTTCATGTCGGAGAAGTCGGCGCCCTCCTCCAGACAGGCGTTCCAGGCGTCCATCACGTCGCGGTAGACCTGCGGCAGGTCGTCGATCGTCTCCGCGTAGTGCGACTCGCCCTTGAGGTCGACGACGGTCGACGGGGTGGTCGGCGCGAGCGGGTTGGGGAACGGGCTGGTCTCCAGGCCCACCAGGTCGATGTAGTGCTGCAGCGCCGTGGACGACGGCGGGAAGCGCATCGCGCCCATCTCGGCGGTCAGCGAGGGGTCGCACCCGTCGAAGCCGACGGTACGCAGCCGGCCGCCTATCCGGTCCGCCTCGTAGACGACGGGCTTGAGGCCCATCTTCATCAGTTCGTACGCCGCCACGATGCCGGAGAGCCCGCCGCCGATGACCGCCACCTCGGCGCCGTGCTCGGTCGCCGGTATCTGCCCGAGCCCCGCGGGGTGCGCCAGGAAGTCGTCGTACGCGTAGGGGAAGTCCGGACCGAACATGGTGATCGGCGGCTGCGCGTCGGTGTGCTGGACGGCGTTGGGCACCGTGGACGTCATGGGGTGGGGACTCCTTGCGAGGGCAGTGGAAGAGAGGGGCGCGGCGGGCTCAGACGAGGGAGCCGTACAGACCGGGGCGGCGGTCGCGCAGATACGGGTTGGCGGCGCGGGACGCGCTCAGGAACTCCGGGTCGACCTCGCCGACCACAAGCTCCTCGCCACGTCCGGCGCGGGTGCGGACCGTGCCGTCGGGGCCGGCCAGACAGCTCAGCCCGACGAACTCGAACTCGCCTTCCGGACCGGTCCTGTTGACGTACGCGACATACATCTGGTTCTCGAAGGCGCGGACCGGCACGACGGACTCGGGGACGAACTGGAAGGGGTGCATCTGCGCGGTCGGCACCAGCAGCAGGTCGGTGGCGGCGAGGGCGTGCGCCCGTACGTTCTCCGGGAACTCGACGTCGTAACAGATCATGATCCCGATGCGTACGCCGTCCAGTTCGGCCTGGACGACGGTCTGCTCGCCGGGGGTGAACCACTGCTGCTCGAAGCAGCCGAAGAGGTGGGTCTTGCGGTAGTTGGCGAGCCGGGTGCCGTCGGGGCCGATCAGTTGCGCGGAGTTGAAGATCAGCTCGTCCGCGCGCTCCGGGTACCCGTAGAGGACCGCGAGCCCGTGCCGTACGGCGATGGAGGCAACGGTCTGCGCGGCGGCGCCGTCGGCGGGCTCGGCCAGCAGGGGTACGTCGTCGCCGATGGCATACCCGGTCAGGAACAGCTCGGGGCAGACGAGCAGCCGCGCCCCGGCGGCTGCCGCGCGCTCTGCCGCCTCGTCGAGGGCCTTGATGTTCTCGGCCACCGAGCCCGGACGTCCGGAGCTCTGGAGCAGGGCGGTGCGCAACGGCGGCATGGCTGACCTCGGGCAGTGCGGGCGGGCGGGGACGTATAGACGGTACGGGCCGGCAATCCGGCCGGACAAGGCGCGAGCGTTGCGCGCCGACCGTCGATCCATTGCGCAATTCGCCGGTCCGGCGGTGATTCGTTGCGTGGAATGTCTCCGCAGGTCAGAGGGGTGATATCGGTCTCGGGTCGGAGTGGTTTCCCGCCGCGCGGCGGAGAGCGGACGGGGACCCTGGCGCGATGTGCGGCGGCGGTCCCGCGGGAAGAGTGGGAGCCGTCCGAGCGACTCCCGCTCCGCCCTACGGAAGGCCTGTCATGACCCGCATCGCGCACACCCGCACCCGGCTCGCCGCGATCGCAGCTGCGCTGCTGATCACCGCGGGCGCCGCCGGCTCGGCAGCGGCGCTCGGCGACTCCGCCCCCGGATCTGCGAGGGGGCAACGGGAAGCGGCCGCCCTGACCGGTACGGCGAAGCTGTACCGCCCGGCCGGGGACGACATCACCTTCACCTTCGACGCCCACCTCGCCGCGAAGGACAACATGGACCCGGAGCGGGCGTGCGGCACCTTCCGCTTCCGCCACGTCTTCCCGAACGGCACGTCCGGCTGGGCCGAGGGCTCCGTGGACTGCCTGGTGACCGGCGGCAAGGTGGCCGTGGTCACCGGCGTCATCACGGCGACCGACGTCGGCATCAAGGGCAAGCGGGTCGGCATGTCGGTCCACGACCTGGGCAGGCACGACCGGCTGGGGTACAGCTGGGTGAACCAGGAGGCGGAGGACCACCTGCCCCCGTGCATGTCCTCGGCCCCGTTCGAGAAGGTCGAGGCGGGCACCGGCGACTTCACGGTGCTGCCCTGGCACCCGGAGTACGAGCAGAAGAGCTGACGCCCGCCCGCAGGATCAGCCCGGCGTCCCCGAGGAGTACCGCCGCAGCAGCGGCGACAGCACCAGCACGGACTTGGTTCGCTCCACATAGGGCTCGCCCGCGATCCGCTCCAGCACCTGCTCGAAGTGGCGCATGTCGGCGGCGAAGACCTGGACGATCGCGTCGGCCTCCCCGGTGACCGTGGAGGCCGAGGCGATCTCGGGGTAGCGCGCCAGACCGCTCTTGATCGCTTCCGGGGAGGTGTTGCGGCTGCAGTAGATCTCGATGAAACCCTCGGTCTCCCAGCCGAGCGCCGCCGGGTCCACCCGCACGGTGAATCCGGTGATGGCCCCCTCCGCCCGCAACCGGTCGACCCGGCGTTTCACCGCGGGCGCGGACAGGCCGATGATCGCGCCGATGTCGGCGTAGGAGCGGCGGGCGTCCTCGGCAAGGGCGTGGACGATGCGTTCGTCGAGATCGTTCAGTCGCACTTCAGGTGGATCACTTCTCTGCGATGGCCGGTCGGGGCGTCGGCAGCACGGTGCCGCAACCGAAGTAGAACACGTGGTGGTGGGCGGGGCCGTACGGACGTCGGCACGGTACAACGGGGTAGGGGTGGAGTGCGTACCCGGCGAATGGAGCTCCGATGACCTGGCTCGACCCCGACCCCTTCCTGCGAGGTGTCGCCTGGCGGGACGGCGTGTGCCCGGTCCGGGCCGACCCGGCCGATCTGGCGCGGCTGCCGTGGGACACCGCGGAGCGGGCGCTGCTGCCGACCGGGGTCCGGCTGGAGTTCCTGGCACCGGGAGCGCGTGCGGTGGAGATCCGCTACCGCGCCGCGGCCCGGGGCTCGGCGGACGGCCAAGCCGGGCTCTTCGCACTGTGGCAGGGCGGGCAGTGTGTGGCGGAGGTCCTCGTCGCGCCCGCCGAGGAGGCCGTCACCGTGATCGGACTCCCGCCGGGGGAAGGCCCGTTCACCGTCCATCCGCCGGAGCCGCTCGGCCCGGCGATCCTGGGGCTGCGGGCGGTGGGCGGGGCGCTGCTGCCCGCCCCGGTGCGGCCGCGGTGGGTGGTCCACGGGGACTCGATCACCGAGGGCTGGTGGTCGACGCGCCCCGCCCACGCCTGGCCCGCCGTGGCGGGCCGCGCGCTGGGCCTCGACCCGGTCAACCTCGGGTACGCGGGTTCGGCGCGCGGGGAGTTGTGCGTCGCCGAGCAGATCGCCGGGCTCCCGGCCGACGTACTGACGCTGGCCTTCGGTACGAACTGCTGGTCGTCGGTACCGTTCTCGGCGCCGCTGCTGTACGAGACGGTACGCGCCTTCGTCGCCCTGGTGCGTGCGGGCCACCCGGGGACGCCGATCCTGCTGGTCTCGCCGCTCCTGCGCCCGGACGCGGAGGACACCCCGAACGCTCTCGGAGCCACGCTGTCCGAGCTGCGGACGGCGCTGGAGCGGGCCGGCGCGAGCCTCATCCGGGCGGGGGACGCCCGGATGTCGGTGCTGCCGGGACGGGATGTCCTGGGCCCGGAACACCTGGTGGACGGCCTCCACCCGGACGACAGCGGCCACGCCCTGCTGGCGGCGGCGGTCGCAGATGCCCTTACGGCCTCCCCCGCGACAGGGAGTGGGCTCCTGACGTCCTGCGACTCCGCTTGCGGCGTTGTCGTCAGTCACCGACGCTCCGCGTCGACTCCGTCCTCCGCCGTGCCATCGAAGCCGCCTGACGCCGCTCGCTGATCCACTCCCCATCGCGGGGGAGGCCGTTACCCCGTACGTACCCCTGGCAACGGAGAACGCCCGGGCCGCAACAGCGGCCCGGGCGCAGTCCTCGTGAACAACCCTGCGGGTCAATACGCCCAGGGCCTCACGTTCGGATCATGCTCGCGGGGTCCGGCCTGATCCAGACGAAGGACCCCAGTGCCCCTCCCGGCAAGCTTTGCCCCGTCGCACCGCCCAGCACGCCCGCTCGACGACGCTCCTCATGGGGCAAACATTGCCGGTCACGGCACTAGCTCCAGCTGGCGTGCAGCGGCTTGCCCTCGGCGTAACCGGCGGCGCTCTGCACACCGACGACCGCCTTCTCGGCGAACTCCTCCAGGGACGCCGCACCGGCGTACGTGCAGGAGGAGCGGACGCCCGCGATGATCGAGTCGATCAGGTCCTCGACGCCGGGACGGGCCGGGTCCAGGAACATCCGCGAGGTGGAGATGCCCTCTTCGAAGAGCGCCTTGCGGGCCCGGTCGTACGCGGACTCGTCCGACGTACGGTTCTTCACGGCGCGCGCGGACGCCATGCCGAAGGACTCCTTGTAGTACCGGCCGTCGGCGGACTGCTGGAGGTCGCCGGGCGACTCGTACGTACCGGCGAACCAGGAGCCGATCATCACGTTGGACGCGCCCGCGGCGAGCGCCATGGCGACATCGCGCGGGTGGCGGACGCCGCCGTCCGCCCAGACGTGCTTGCCGTGCTTCTTCGCCTCGGCGGCGCACTCCAGCACCGCGGAGAACTGCGGCCGTCCGACACCGGTCATCATCCGCGTGGTGCACATGGCACCGGGGCCGACCCCAACCTTGATGATGTCCGCGCCGGCCTCGATGAGGTCGCGCACGCCCTCGGCGGCGACGACGTTGCCCGCGACGATCGGCACCTGCGGGTCGAGCGCCCGGACCGCGCGGACCGCGCTGATCATGGACTCCTGGTGGCCGTGCGCGGTGTCGACGACGAGCGTGTCGGCGCCCGCGTCGAGGAGCTGCTTGGCCTTGCCCGCGACATCGCCGTTGATACCGACGGCGGCGGCGATCCGCAGCCTGCCGTCGGCGTCGGTGGCCGGGGTGTAGAGCGTGGCGCGGAGCGCCGCCTTGCGGGTGAGGATGCCGACGAGCCGGCCGTCCGCGTCGACCGCGGGGGCGAGCTTACGGTTGGCGCCGTCGAGCTTGTTGAACGCGTCGCGCGGGTCGATGTCCGCGTCGAGCAGCACGAGGTCCTTGGACATGACCACGGAGAGCTGGGTGAAGCGGTCGACGCCGGTCAGGTCGTGGTCGGTGACAACGCCGACGGGCCGCTGCTCCTCGTCGACGACGACGCCCGCGCCGTGGGCACGCTTCGGGAGCAGGGACAGGGCGTCGGCGACCGTCTGGCCCGGGGCGAGCACGATCGGCGTGTCGAGCACGAGGTGGCGCGTCTTCACCCAGGAGATGACGTCGGTGACGACATCGATCGGGATGTCCTGCGGAATGACGACCAGACCGCCGCGGCGGGCGATCGTTTCGGCCATCCGGCGGCCCGCGATCGCCGTCATGTTGGCGACGACGAGCGGGATGGTGGTGCCGGTGTCGTCCGGCGAGGAGAGGTCGACCCCCTGGCGGGAACCGACCGCTGAGCGGCCCGGAACCATGAAGACATCGTCGTACGTGAGGTCGTACGGGACCGCGGGGGACTGTGTGTAGCGACCGGTGCCGGGTTCAAGAAAACGCATGACACTCATATTTTCACGCGAAACGGCGCAGGTCGCTGCCCCGAAGACACAGCAAATGACCCCCGCGGTCATACGTTCCTCCAAGGAGCGAGTGCGGGAGCCCCGGGCAAGTGAAACCTGCCTTGCCCGGGGACCCTACCCGAATGGCATGCGCACCATTCGCGATCATCTTCCCTGGACCTGATGACAAGCGGTCAGGTAGCTTCAAACGCGCAGGTCCCGCGGGTCACGACTACGTCCCGAGGAACAGGCGGAACGTCCCCAACTTCCGCCATACGTACGACCGGAGAGGATCCAGACCCGCTCGTGGAGAACGAACTGCCGGACATTTACTGCCCGTTCCCCCAGCGGACGAATCCGCACGTCGCGCACACCCGTGAACACCTCGACAAATGGACGCGCAACACCGGCCTGGTGCACCGCGATTCAGCCAGGGAGCGCTTCGAGCAAGCCGACTTCGGCGCCTTCGTCGGCATGGTGTACCCGACCGCGAATGAGCACAATCTCGACCTCGTCGCCGACTGGCTCGCGTGGCTGTTTCTCGTCGACGACCAGCTCGACGACGGCCATCTCGGCCGCAGCCCGGAGCGGGTGCGGGACGTGGTCACCCTGATGCGCAGCGTGGTCGAGGGCACCGGTACCGGCCCGCTGCCGGACGAGGACCTCCCGGCCGCCGTGGTCGCCCTGGCCGACCTGTGGGAACGTACGACGCCGAACGCGGCGGCGCACTGGCTCCGGCGCTTCGCCTGGCACCTGGTCACCTACCTCACCACGGCCACCACCTGGGAGGCGGGGAACCGGGCGAACGGTGTCGTGCCGTCCGAGGAGACCTACATCGCCAAGCGGCGGCACACCGGCGCGACACATGTCTGCACGGACCTGATCGAGATCGTGGCCGGCATCGAGGCGCCCGAGTCGATCCACAACGATCCCCGGTTCATCGTCGCCGTGGAAACCTCGGGCAACGTCGTGTGCTGGGCCAACGATGTGTACTCGTACGAGAAGGAACAGGTGCTCGGCGAGATCCACAACCTCGTCCACCTGGTCCGGCACCACCGCGGTTACGGAAAACAGAAAGCGCTCGAACACGTCTGCGCGGAGATCGCCACCGAGACCGAGCGCTTCCTGGCGGCCGAGGCCGAACTGCTCATGGCCTACCCCCAGCTGTCCGGGATGCTCCTCCCGTACCTGGACGGGATGCGGAGCTGGATGCGCGGCAATCTGGACTGGTCACGGCAGACACCCCGCTACAACCCGGCCGACGTCAGCCAGTACAAGGAGCCGGAGCAGTACCTGGAGGCGACGGTCCTGGGCATCGGACCGGAACCCGCCGACTGCGGGGCCGAGGTACGCGCCGGCTGAGGACCACACGGAAAAGAGGCAGGACAGTACGGAGAAAGCCGGGTGCGCGTGCCGCACCCGGCTTTCCTCCTGCCCGTTCGTCCTCACGACAACACCGCAGAGGTGCGTGCCGGACCCCGCGAGCCCAGCCTGATCCGCACGAGATGCCCTAATCGCCGTCCGGGTCGGCGCGCTCCAGCGCGGGCCGCTGCGGCGCCGCCGACTCCGTCAGCAGATAGTCGGCAGCGGCCGTGTCCGTCACCAGGCTGGTGACCAGACCGGACCGCAGGACCGCCCCGATCGCCGCCGCCTTGCGCTGGCCGCCCGCGATCGCCACCACCTCGGGAATCCGGCGCAGCCGGTCCGCCTCGACCGTGATACACCGCTCCCCCAGGTCGCGGCCGACCCGGCGCCCCTGCGTGTCGAAGAGGTGGGCGGACATCTCGGCGGCGACGCCCAGCGACGCGTAGTGCGCCCGCTCCTCGTCCGTGAGCATGTCGTGGACGGTGGAGATACCCGGCTCCCACGAGCCGATGGAGACCGCGGCGACCGTCACCTTGTCGAAGTATTCGAAGGCACGGGCGATGCCGGTCTGGTGACGCAGCGCGGCGGCCGTGGCCGGGTCGGGCAGCAGCATCGGCGCATAGATCGGGTGGGCCTCGCCGCCGGACACCTGGGCGGCCCTGCGGACCGCCTCGACCGAGCCGCGCTCGGCCGTTCCCGCGTCGTACACCCCGGTCAGCTGGACGACCGTGCACGGCGGCAGCCGGTCGAGGGCCGCCGCCATGTGAATGGTGGACCGGCCCCAGGCCAGGCCCAGCACATCGCCCTCGTTCACCAGTTCGCCCAGGAGGTCGGCCGCGACCTCGCCCAGATTCTCCGGGTCCGGGGCGTCGTCCTCCTCCTCTGCCGGAGATTCGACGACGACCGCGTGCCGCAGCCCGTAGCGGGCCCGCAGCGCGTCGGAGCGCTCCGCGTCCAGTTCTGCGGGGACCCGGATCTCGATCCGTACGAGGTCACGCTCAAGGGCCGTCTCCAGGACCCGGGCCACCTTGAAGCGGCTGACGCCGAACTCCTCGGCGATCTGGATCTTCGACTTCCCCTCAAGGTAGAAGCGACGCGCCATGGCCGCCGCCTGCACCAGCTCCGCGGGCCCCATCCGCAGGGCGGACCTGCCCGCCGACATTGCAGACACCGCGATCTCCTCACTGCTGTTTACACGCTCGATACGCCGTTCATCCTGTCAGATACGGCAATCCTTGATCGGTCCCGTCGGACCACGTTCATCTGCACGTGGCCGAGCCGACCGGCAATCGGGGGCCGGAGTCGGTGCCGCCATCACTGCCGACGTCCCCGTCGGCTTCAGTGGTTGCACGCCCAGGCCGCCGAAGCGATCGTCCCGTCCGCCTTGGTACGCAGGGCGCGTACCGCCTCGGCCGGGTCATTGGCCCCGTACACCGCCGAGCCGGCGACGAAGACGTCCGCACCGGCCTCGGCGCACCGCTCGATGGTGGACTCCGAGACGCCACCGTCGACCTGCAGCCACAGCTCCAGACCGTGCTTGGAGATCAGCTCACGGGTGCGGCGGATCTTCGGCAGCATGATGTCCAGGAAGGACTGGCCGCCGAAGCCCGGCTCCACCGTCATGATCAGCAGCATGTCGAGCTCGGGAAGCAGGTCCTCGTACGGCTCGATGGGCGTCGCCGGCTTGAGTGCCATCGAGGCGCGGGCGCCCTTGGCCCGGATCTCCCGCGCCAGCCGTACGGGCGCTGCCGCGGCCTCCACGTGGAAGGTGACGGAACCGGCACCCGCCTCGACGTACTGCGGCGCCCAGCGGTCCGGGTCCTCGATCATCAGATGGCAGTCCAGCGGCGTCTCCGTGGCCCGGCTGAGCGATTCCACGATCGGCACGCCGAGGGTCAGGTTGGGCACGAAGTGGTTGTCCATCACGTCGACGTGGAGCCAGTCGGCGCCTTCGACAGCTGTCGCCTCCTCGGCAAGACGGGCGAAGTCGGCGGACAGGATGCTCGGGTTGATCTGGGCCATGTGCCAAGCCTGCCACGTTCCGCGGCACTTCCCTGCCTCGGTGCGCCCCAAAGCCTCACGGGATCATTACAGTTCGCGCAATCCCGGCGATTCGGCCCGCGCCGAGGGCCCGTATAGGCCCTAATTCGGAGTGCCCCATTCCGTTCAGGTGACCTGGGCTTTTGCTGGTCGTCTCACTTATGGGCCACGCAATTCCGTCTCACGATCTTGGCCCATCAGCGAGTTCCGTCGGCCGAGACCCCTCATTGCTGGCACCACCACCCCCGATCGGCTTGCCAGTCCTGCAACCAGGCCACGAAGTCGACCTCTGGCTCTGCTTCCGCTCCCGCGTCCGCATAGGGCGCCACGCATCCATCCCCCAGCCACCAGACCCGGCCGCGCTGGGGTCCGGTCACGATGAGGATCCAGAACTCGCAGTCGCGGCTGCTACCCAAGAGGATCGAGCCGTGCTGATAGATGCTGTGCAGCAGGGGTGCGTGCTCATCGTGGTCGTAGTAGTCGTACTCCCACTGCCACTCCGCCTCCAGGGGGAAGGGCACGGCCGGCTCCCGTGGAGCCGTCCCGTCGAACGGTTCGGGGCTCAGCCAGCACTCGGCTTCCTGACGCCCGCCGGGCTCCGGGGGAGCCGCGATCAAGGACTTCTCAGGCGCTCGCAGCGGCGCGTAACGCCTTGTACGGCCGCGTCCTGTCGCCCGGCCTGAGCGGTCCGCCGCTGGCACCTCCCGGTGCGGAGGGGCCCTGACTGCTCCCGGCCCGAGCTCTGGTGCAAGTCGGTGCAGGACGGCGCCCGCCGGGGGCCCCGGTTACGGGGGCCCGTGCCGCATGGAGGAGGATGCGGAACGGGAGGGGATTTGAATGCGTTCAGAAATGCAGGAGCCGGTGCAGAAGCAGGCGCGCGTGCAGGACAGGTTCGGCGCGGTACTGACGGCTTCGATGTCGGTGCTTTTTGTCGAGGCTGTGATCGGGGCGATCGCGCTCTTCGTGTGGGGGCAGACCCAGGAGAGCCCGGGCCTTCCCTACACCGGGATGCAGGTCGTCCTCCTGATCGTGGGCGCGCTGCTCGTGGCGGCGGCCGGAGCTTTCCTCGGCGCCCTGCTGTCGGTCGGCGTGGTGATGCCGCTCCTGGCCGTGGCCGGCTGGCTCGGCCGCCGACTTTCGGGGTGCGAGGCGTGGTGGTGGGTCCCGGCGCTGGCGGCCGCCGGAACTGCCCCGCCGGCCCTGGCCGTGGCGGTGCTCGTGGAGGCGGGTCTCCTGGCGGGGCTCGGCGGATGGCTCGCGGTGACTGCGACGCTCGCCGTCACGGCGTTGGTCGCCCGCAGGCTGCTGCTGCCGGACCGCCCGCGGCTCTCCGGCGGCGCGATGTTCGGGCGGGTGGCGCTGTACGGGACGCTCGCTGTCGTCACCGTCGGCACGCTCGCCGGCATCGGCCTGTACGCCGGGATCGGATACGAGCCTCCGCAGCTGAGCACGGAACGGGTCGCCGGGACATGGGCCGACGGAAAGGGCGGCACGCTCATCCTCACGGCGGACGGCAAGGCCACGGCGACCCGCGTCGAGACGTTCGACTTCGACGACTCCTTCGAACCCGTGGTGCACAAGTGCACCGGCACCGGGACCTGGGCGTACGACCCGGGTGCCGGACCGTGGTCCCAGGAGGTGGATGTGTCCGTCGACGACTGCTCCATGGACACCTGGGAGGTATTCGGGACCCCCGGGCACCCGAAACTGTTCGTCTACGTCGGCGACCCCGACACCTGGGACCTCTACATCCTGCAACGCCGCGACCAGGCCAACGACTAGGCTGTATCTCGGATCTTGCCGGGGCGAACCTGTGTCGTGACACCGCGGACAGCTTGTCCGCGGTGTCGCGACACGCGGTAGCCGCCGAGCTGGTAGTCGAGTCCCGCCGTACTTGCGCTCAAGTTCGCGCCTCTTCATGCCGGCATGGTGATCACGTCGGATCGCCGCGTACAGCGCGACCTTGGACATCTACGGCATGACCAGGACCTTTCACCAGGTCCGCCAAGGAGTTGAGGCCGCGAGCACGTCACTATTCACGCTTGGCCAATTGCCTGTCGTAACCTCGCCGTCCATAGGGCGCAGGCTCACAGAGACGAACTCGACGTCACATGCCATCTGACCCCCAGCAACATGAGCGCCAGGAGCTACCAACGGTGAAGGGCCGCCAACCCCCAGCACCTCGAAGACCACACGGACAAGGGCCGACGTACAGGGAAGCGGGCAAGCTTCACCGCAGGGGACGACCCCATGAACACACGTCTGTCCCGTCGCATTCCAGTCGGCAGGTGACGGGACTCTGATCTGCAGGGCTGCCAGATGGTCTGGGAATGCGGGTTGGTGTCGTTCTCAAGCGAGTTGGCTTCCGCGGAAGCGGGGCACGGCACGGCCGGCAGAGATACTGGCTTCCGGTCCCCACCGGCTGGCTGCGCAGATACTCCCGGCGCTCATCGGCCTCGTACCCGCTACCCCTTTGCAGTCCTTGTGCCGCCTCACTGAAGAAATGCTTTGTGGGCACGCAGACTCCCGACGTACGCTGTTGTGTATGGGTTCTCTGTGATAGTCCCCGTGCGGCCGTGTTGAGTTTGCTCCGCCGTCGCGCGTTCTCATCCGTGCTCCTCCTCCCGTGATGCCGCCTGTCTGGCGTGCCATGGAGTGTTCTGGCGTGCGCGGATGCGTCCATCTACCCGTTCCGATCGGCCTGGCCGAGAACAGGGGACTCTTGCATGCCTACTGCACAGCTATCTCTTCAGAACGTCACCCGCCGCTACGACGACCGCGTCGTGCTGGACGACGTGTCCTTCACCGTCAAGCCCGGCGAGAAGGTCAGCATCATCGGCGACAACGGGGCCGGAAAGTCCACCCTGCTGCGGCTGACCGCCGGGCAGGACCAGCCCGACAACGGTGAGCTGATCGTGGTCGCGCCCGGCGGCGTCGGCTATCTTGCCCAGTCCCTGGCCCTGCCTCCCGAGGCCAGCGTCCAGGACGCGGTGGATTGGGCCCTTGCCGATCTGCGTGACCTTGAAGCGCGGATGCGCCACGCCGAGGCCGGGCTCAAGGGTCTGGCAGGGGTGGAGCTCACGGCCGCGTTGGACGCCTACGCCCACCTGGTGGCCCAGTACGAGGCTCGCGAAGGGTACGAGGCGGATGCCCGGGTGGACATTGCCCTGCACGGGCTCGGCCTGCCGCACCTGGAACGCACCAGGGCGGTGGGCACGCTGTCCGGTGGTGAGCGGTCGAGGCTGGCGCTGGCCACCACTTTGGCGTCCCAGCCGGAGCTGTTGCTGCTGGACGAGCCGACCAACGATCTGGACGACCAGGCGGTGGGCTGGCTGGAGGCGCACCTGCGGGCGCATCGCGGCACCGTGCTCGCGGTCACTCATGACCGGGTGTTTCTGGAACGGGTCACCACCACGATCCTGGAGGTCGGCGAGGGCAAGGTGACGCGTTACGGCGACGGCTACGACGGCTACCTCGCCGCCAAGGCCGCCGAGCGGCGGCGCCATCTGCAGGAGTACGAGGACTGGTGCACGGAGCTGGCCCGCAACCAGAAGTCGGCCGCCACGAACACGGCCCGGCTGGAGGCGATCCCGCGCAAGCTGCCATTCGCCGTGTTCGGCCACGGCGCCTTCCGTACCCGCAGCCGTGGGCACGGGGCGATGGGCCGTATCCGCAACGCGAAGGAACGCGTCGAGCGGCTGACGAACAATCCCGTCGCACCGCCGCCCGACCCGCTGGTGTTCGCCGCCGGCATGACCACCGCCGACGGTCACCCGCCGCAGGCGGCAGCGGAACTCACCGGCATCCGTGTCGGCGACCGGCTGCACGTGCCATCGCTGCGGATCGGCGGCGAGGAGCGGCTGTTGGTCACCGGTCTCAACGGGGCAGGCAAAACGACGCTGATGCGTGTTCTGGCGGGTGAGCTGCAGCCCGATGAGGGGACAGTGCGCTCGCGGGGCCGGGTCGGGCACTTGAGGCAGGAGGAAACACCGTGGCCGCCCGGCCTGACCGTCCCGCAGGCGTTCGCCCACGGCCGCGACGGCGACCTGGACGAGCACACCGACCACCTCCTGTCGCTCGGGCTGTTCAGCCCCGCCGACCTGCGCCTGAAAGTGAGCGAGCTGTCCTATGGACAACGACGCCGGATCGAACTGGCCCGCCTGGTCAGCGACCCCGTCGACCTGGTGCTGCTGGACGAGCCCACCAACCACCTCTCCCCGGCCCTGGTCGAAGAACTGGAAGAAGCCCTGATCGGCTACCGAGGCGCGGTTGTCGTCGTCACCCACGACCGACGCATGCGCACCCGCTTCACCGGCACCCACTTGGAACTGAACAGGGGACACGTCGCACAGCTTCAGGAGGCCGCAGCGAGCTGAACCCCGCAGCTCGCCCATGCGTCCTCGTCCAGCACCTGGTGGCCCTCCAGCGGGCTTTTCCCGCAGGCGGGCCACCACCGCGTCCAGGTAGAGGCTCGTCCAGAGCACGGTGGTGTTCAGCACCAGAGCTGCTGCGGCTTTGCGGAGGTGCCGGTCTTGGATGAGGACCCATAGGACGTAGTGGTTCGAGGAGTTGGGGGCGTAGCGGATGCTCATCTGGGTGGACACCCGCGATCGGATCAAGATCCAATGCGAATCGGCCACTGCAGATGAGAACGATTGCGAATCGGCCAACTGGAATGCGACGGGACAACGTCCGTCTCATTCTCCGTGTCCCTTGGGCCAGGTAAGGGACACGGAGAATGAGAAAGGGTCACTTACTTTGAGGGCCTACAGCCCGGAAGGGCGCCGTCAGGCCGTACGACGCAGCAGCGCGAGGTACATCGCGTCCGTGCCGTGCAGATGCGGCCACAGCTGGACGTCGGGTCCGTCGCCCAGCGCGGGCACACCCGGCATCAGCGGACGCGCGTCCACCCACTCCGCCTCGACCGGCTCACCGCCGCGTCCCTTGAGTACGTCCTCGACCACCACCCGGGTCTCCGCGAGATGCGGCGAGCAGGTCGCGTAACCGACGATGCCGCCGATCCGCACGGCCTTCAACGCCTCCCGCAGCAGACCGCGTTGCAGCGGCGCGAAGTTCTCCAGGTCCTCGGCGCGGCGGCGCCAGCGGGACTCCGGGCGGCGTCGCAGCGCGCCGAGGCCGGAGCACGGTACGTCCATCAGGACCCGGTCGAAGACGCCGGGCTGCCACGGCGGGCGGGTGCCGTCGGCGGTGATCACCTGGTACGGGCCGGGGTTGCCGGCCAGCGCCCGCTCCACGAGACGGGCGCGGTGCGGCTGCTTCTCGGCGGCCAGCAGCGCGGCTCCGCGTTCGGCGGCGAGGGCAGCGAGCAGGGCGGCCTTGCCACCCGGTCCGGCGCACCCGTCGAGCCAGCGGCTGTCGCTGCCCTCCACGGGCGCGTTGGCGAGGGCGGCGGCCACCAGCTGGCTGCCCTCGTCCTGGACCCCGGCGCGGCCCTCCTGCACGGCGCCCAGGGCGCCGGGCTCGCCGCCCTCCGCCATCCGTACGGCATAGGGCGACCAGCGGCCGGGGAGGCCGTTCTCGTCGCCGAGGGCCGTGAGCAGCTCCTCGGTGGTGGAGCGGCCGGGGCGGGCGACGAGGGTGACCTCGGGCCGCTCGTTGTCGGCTTCGAGGAGGTCCTCGATCCCGGCGCGGCCGCCGCCCAGCGCATCCCAGAGCGCGGAGACGATCCAGCGCGGATGCGAGTGCACGACCGCCAGGTGGTCCTCGGCGTCCTCGTCGTACGACGGGGCGACGCGCGCCACCCAGCCGTCGAGGTCGTCCGCGGTGACCTTCCGCAGCACGGCGTTGACGAACTTGGCGCGCCCCTCGCCGAGCACCACCCGGGCCAGCTCCACGCTGGCGGATACCGCGGCGTGGGTGGGGATACGGGTGCCGAGCAGCTGGTGCACGCCCATGTTGAGCACGTCGAGAACCGGCGGGTCGACCTCGCGCAGCGGCCGGTCGATGCAGGCCGCGACGATCGCGTCGTACGTGCCCTGGCGGCGCAGCGTCCCATAGACCAGTTCGGTCGCCAGCGCCGCGTCCCTGGCGTCGAAGTCGCCCTTGGCGCGTGCCTTCTTCAGCAGCGGGGGCAGGACGAGGTTGGCGTACGCGTCGCGTTCGTCGACGGCCCTGAGCGCCTCGAAGGCGAGGAACCGGACCGGGTCCTTCTGGGGCCGGCGATGCGGCTTGGCGGGACGGCGACGCTGCTGGTCGTTCACGTGAAAGGTGCTCCGCTGATGGTGAGGGGCGAATCCTCCCAGCGTAATCCCTCCGTGCCGGGACAGTGGCTGAGTGAGCTGCCAGGACGCCTTGCTCAGGCCAGCGGCGGTAACCGATCATGGGTGAATGAGACCCGAGGTGCATGCGTTCGTCGCCGATGGCCCGCTGCCCGACTGGGACGCGAGCGAGGAGGAGATCGACAGGCGGGACAAGCAGCTGGTGGCCATCTCCCGACCGGTTACGGCGGAGGAGGCGATGGCGCTGGTGGCCTGCTTCGGGCCCGACGACTGCTACGGCGTCGCCTGGTCGCTGCTGCACCTCATCGAGACCGGTCCGAACCCGGTGCTGACCGCCGAGCCCGACCCCGGCGCCAATGAGTGGCACCACACGCTCTGGACACGGGCCGTGAACGGTGGCCTCGTCAAGGGAAACCCGGTCCCGTAGGGCCTTTCTTTCGGATCATGCCCGTCCGGTGGCGGAGAGCGGCACGGCCACCGGACGGTCCCGCGCCCGGCCGCTCCTCAGATCCCCACCAGTTCGCCGACGACGATCCGCACGCCGCGCGCCCAGTCCGCGGCCCGCATCGGCTTCTTGCCCTGCGGCTGGACCCAGAGCAGCTCGACGGCGTGCGATCCGGTGCCGACGTACACATGGTTCTTGGACGCGGACAGCTCACCGGGCGCCAGATCGGCGCGGTCCAGGACCGGCACGGCCTGGATCAGCTTGAGGCGTTCCCCGCGGAAGAGCGTCCATGCCCCGGGGGCGGGGGTGCAGCCACGCACCACCCGGTCGACCCTCAGCGCCGGTGCGGACCACTGCACCTGGGCGTCCTCGACGGTGATCTTCGGTGCGAGGGTGACGCCGTCCACGGGCTGCGGCACGGCGTGCAGCGTGCCGTCCTCGATGCCGTCCATGGTCGCGGCGAGCAGCCCGGCACCGGCGAAGGCGAGCCGGGTCAGCAGATCACCGCTGGTGTCCGTGGGCCGCACCTCCTCGGTGAGGACGCCGTACACCGGGCCCGAGTCGAGCCCCTCCTCGATCAGGAAGGTCGAGGCGCCGGTGACCTCGTCGCCGGCCATCACCGCGTGCTGGACGGGGGCCGCGCCGCGCCAGGCGGGCAGCAGCGAGAAGTGGAGGTTGACCCAGCCGCGGGCGGGTACGTCGAGGGCGGTCTTGGGCAGCAGCGCCCCGTACGCAACGACCGGACAGCAGTCCGGGGCGATCTCCCGCAGCCGCGCGAGGAAGTCCTCGTCGCGCGGGCGGGCGGGCTTGAGCACCTCGATCCCGGCCTCCTCGGCGCGCTCGGCGACGGGGCTGGCGACCAAGCGGCGCCCCCGCCCCGAAGGTGCGTCGGGGCGGGTGACGACAGCGGCCACCTCGTGGCGGCCGGAGGCGATCAAGGCGTCCAAGGCGGGTACGGCAACCTCGGGGGTGCCTGCGAAGACGAGCTTCATCCGATGGCCTCTCAAGCTGGTACGGGAAGTTGAGCAGCGCACCAGTCTGTGACTCCTCCGCCCCACGAACGGGGCGGCTTCTCACTTGGCTCACCAGAGCCTCGTGACGGCCAAGCCCTGACCGCTGCCCAGGGGCAGAGCCAGAGCGTACTACGCCGGTGCGGGAACACCGCCCCGCCGGGGGCGTACTCACGGCCGTGCGCCCCGCGCATCTACGCATACGCCACTGGAGCGTGACCACATCACCGGGTCACGCGTTGGTCAAGAGAGATTGACCGAAGCGGGCCGCCACGGTGCGGCCCGGCCCCTTTCAACGCCGGTTCGAGAGGCTTCTTCATGGCCGACCACGCAACCCACGACGCCCAAGCGCGGGCCAGCCTGCATCTGTTGGTGCGGGACATCGAGCGGGTCCGGCGGCAGGTGGACGCACTGCGCACGCTCACGGCCCAACTGGGCAACGTCTACCGTCCGCGCCGCTCCGGCCCGTCCACGGGCTTCGTCGTCTACGGCAGGGCCCCTGCCCCCACCGTCAGGCTGGCCCAGGAACTGCGCGACAGCGTCGAGACCCTGGTGACGGCGGCAGTGGACTTCGACCGCTCGCTGGGCTTCTCCTGGGATGCGGTGGGCTCCGCGCTCGGGGTCACCAAGCAGGCGGTCCACCGGCGCTACGGCGCCCGCCGGAACACCCCGCAGCCGGGAACCACCGAGGTGGCAGCCGAGACCGCCGTGCCGCGTCCGCTGCCCGTGACGCCCGGGTCCGGCACGGCTCCGGCGCTGCCCGCCGTACCCGCCGCCCGCTCCATGCCCCCACAGCCCTCCGCGGAGCGGCCGCCCCTGCGCGAGGAGCTGCGCCCCGGCGTCTTCCCCGGCCCGCGCAACGGCTGACCGAGTCCCCCTCTGCCCCACCGTGCCTGGCGCACGGCGGGGCAGTCGTATGTGCGCCGTCGACCGGGCGCCGGTGGACGGCGGGCCGGGTCAGCCGATGTCCGGGGGATCGATCCTGATCCGGACCGGATCACCGCTGCCCCGGGCAGTCCGCGCAGCCTGCGCCGTCTTCAGCGCGGCGGCCAGCGCGGCGCCGCTGCCCGGCGGAACCCTGAGCAGCGCCCGCTCCCAGCTCTCCCCCAGCGGCGCATCCCACGGTCTTCTCGGCCTGCCGGGTTCGGTACCCGGAACCGGGACCGGGCCGAGCACCTCCGCCTCCGGCGGCAGTTCGGCGGCGGCAAGGAACTCCGCGAGCGCCTCCGGCAGGCCGGTCACCGACGCCATCCGGGACACCGGCGGGAAACCCAGCTCGGCGCGTTCCGCCAGCTCGCGGCGGGCATGGCCGACCGGGTCCCAGCGCACCAGCGCCTGGACCGGCCGCAGGGTCGGTTCGGCGACGATCACCACCGTGCCGCCCTCCGGCTGGCCCTGTACCAGCGAGGCCGCGGCAGCCCAGCGGCGCAGCGCCTCCTCTCCGGCCCGCAGATCGGGGCGGCCGACCATCGCCCAGCCGTCCAGCAGCAGCGCAGCCGCATAACCGCCCTCAGCGACGGGTTCGGCGCCCGGGGTGCTCACGACCAGCGCGGGCGCGGACGGCACGGAGTCCAGGATGTGGTCGCGGCCGGACGTCCGCACCGGCACGGCGGGGAAGGCACGGCCGAGCTCCTCGGCCGTCCGGCGGGCGCCGACGATCTGGGCCCGCAGCCGCTGGGAGCCGCAGGCCACGCAGTGCCAGGCGGTCTCGGCCCGCCCGCACCACGCACAGTTGAGATCCCGCTGGTCCGGCGCCTCCAGCGGCCCGGCGCAGTGGCGGCACCGGGCAGGTTCACGGCAGCGCTCACAGGCCAGCCGCGGCGCGTATCCGCGACGCGGCACCTGGACGAGCACCGGTCCGCGGCGCAGCCCGTCCCGTACGGTCTGCCAGGCGAGACTGGGCAGCCGCGCCGCCCTGGCCGCCCCGTCCCGGGCCAGCTCGCCGTCGCCGACGGTACGCACCAGCGGCGCCGCGATCCGCAGCTGCTCCCGGTCCGCGCGCAGCGGCAGCGCCCAGCCGGTCTCCACCAGCTGGGCGGCCTCCACGGTGCAGCTCGTGCCGCCGAGCAGGAACGCGCACCGGCCGTGCGAGGCCCGCAGCTCCAGGACCTCCCGGACATGCGGGAAGGGGGCGTTGTCGTCGCTGTGGCTCGAGTCCCCGTCGTCCCAGACGGCGACCAGGCCCAGGTCCGCGACCGGAGCGAACATCGCGGCCCGCGTCCCGACCACCGCACGCACCGATCCGCGCCGCACGGCAAGCCACTCCCGGTACCGCTTCTCGGGCCCGGAGTCGGCGGTCAGCAGGGCGTGGCGGCCCACCCCGAGCAGTTCGGTGAGCGCGGAGTCCACGCGTCCCGCCGTGCGCCCGTCCGGTACGACGACGAGCGCGCCCCGCCCCGAGGCGAGGGTGGCGGCCACGGCCCTGGCGATCTCCTGGGGCCAGTGCGGCCCGGGCAGCGCGGTCCATACCGCCCGGGGGGCACCGCCCTCGGCCAGTGACCGCAGGAACGCGGGCCCCTGCTCGTACCGCTCCCAGCTCCCGGCCGACGGCGCCGGGGGCGGTGGCAGCGGTTCCGGCGAGGGCCTGGACTCGGCCCGTCCGTTCCTGGGCGGCACGGCGAGCTGCAGCACATCGGCGAGGCTGCCGGCGTACCGGTCGGCCACCGCGCGCGACAGGGCGAGCAGCTCGGGTCCGAGCACCGGCTCGGGCGACACGACGTAGGCCAGCGCGGCGAGCGCCCCCGGGTAGTCCGACTCGGCACGCCGCTCGATGAGGAACCCGTCGATGAGGCCGCCGCCCTCACGGCGCCCACCGCGGACATTGCGCCCCCCGGCCCCGAACCGCACCCGCACCCGCACCCCGGGCTGCGCCTCGGCGTCGAGCTCCTCCGGCACGGCGTAATCGAAGTACTGGTCGAGGTGGAGCACGCCCTTGTTGACCAGCACCCGGGCGACGGGCAGCTCCTCCGCGAGCGCAGCGCCCCGCCAGGTCCGCGGTTTGGCCCGCGGCACCTTCGCCTGCCGCACGGTCTCCCGAATGAGCGCAAGCTGCTCCGGCGCCCCGCCGTCGGGCTCCGCGGACTGCTCGTTGTCCCTGCTCACAGCCAAATTCCTACCAGACGCCACTGACAGCGGCCCCGGGCTGAACGTCCCGGCCGCACGCGCCGGGGCCCGGACACCGCGTGCGGCGTCCGGGCCCCGGCGTACAGAGCGAGCGCGGCAGGCCTACAGCCCGGCCGCCTTGCGCAGTGCTTCCACGCGGTCCGTGCGCTCCCAGGTGAAGTCGGGGAGCTCACGGCCGAAGTGGCCGTACGCCGCGGTCTGGGCGTAGATCGGACGCAGCAGGTCGAGGTCGCGGATGATCGCGGCCGGACGGAGGTCGAAGACCTCGCCGATGGCGTGCTCGATCTTCTCGGGCTCGACCGCGGCGGTGCCGAACGTCTCGACGAACAGGCCCACCGGCTCGGCCTTGCCGATCGCGTACGCGACCTGCACCTCGCAACGGGCCGCGAGGCCCGCCGCGACGACGTTCTTGGCGACCCAGCGCATCGCGTACGCCGCCGAGCGGTCAACCTTCGACGGGTCCTTGCCCGAGAAGGCGCCGCCGCCGTGGCGGGCCATGCCGCCGTACGTGTCGATGATGATCTTGCGGCCGGTCAGACCGGCATCGCCCATCGGGCCGCCGATCTCGAAGCGGCCGGTCGGGTTGACCAGCAGCCGGTAGCCGTCGGTGTCCAGCTTGATGCCGTCCTCGATCAGCTGCGCGAGGACGTGCTCGACGACGAACTCGCGGATGTCGGGGGCGAGCAGCGAGTCCAGGTCGATGTCGCTGGCGTGCTGCGAGGAGACGACGACGGTGTCGAGGCGGACAGCCTTGTCGCCGTCGTACTCGATGGTGACCTGAGTCTTGCCGTCGGGGCGCAGGTACGGGATGGTCCCGTTCTTACGGACCTCGGACAGCCGCCGGGAGAGCCGGTGCGCGATGTAGACCGGGAGCGGCATGAGCTCGGGCGTCTCGTCACAGGCGTAGCCGAACATCAGGCCCTGGTCGCCCGCGCCCTGCTTGTCGAGCTCGTCCTCCTCGTCCCTCCGGGAGGCACCCTCGACCCGCTTCTCGTAGGCGGTGTCGACGCCCTGGGCGATGTCGGGCGACTGTGCGCCGATGGACACCGAGACGCCGCAGGAGGCGCCGTCGAAGCCCTTCTTCGAGGAGTCGTAGCCGATCTCCAGGATCTTGTTGCGCACCAGAGTCGGGATGTCGGCGTAGGCCTTGGTCGTGACCTCACCCGCGACGTGCACCAGACCGGTGGTGATCAAGGTCTCGACAGCGACGCGCGAAGTCGGGTCCTCGCGCAGAAGGGCGTCGAGAATGGTGTCGCTGATCTGGTCAGCGATCTTGTCGGGGTGACCCTCGGTAACGGATTCCGAGGTGAAGAGACGGCGGGACACATCGCTCCCTGGGGTTGCAGCGGCTGCTGGCTGATCATTGGCGGACGGCCGGGAGCTGCGCCCGGCACGGTCCGGGACCAGTTTATCGGTCGCTGCCGCCTGCCGGACCACATGTCTCGCCCTTTGGGAGTTCTGTGACCTGCGGCACTGATGTCCGCGGTACGAGAATCACCCTCCGGAAAAGCCACTCAAGCCCGGATATGGATGGTTTTTCACCAGTCTGAGAGCTTAGTCACGCCTGGGATGAGAAGCGTGCCGACACGAGATCCCAGACCGTGTCGGCAAGCCCCTCCTTGGGACCGTACGGCACCGGGGTCTCGCCGCCGTCGGCCGCCAGGACCACCGCCTCGTTCTCCTCGGAGCCGAAGGTCTTGCGCTCCCCCACCTCATTGACGACGAGCAGGTCACAGCCCTTGCGCAGGAGCTTCTCGCGGCCGTTGGCGAGCACGTTGTCGGTCTCGGCGGCGAACCCGACGACGACCTGGTCCGGCGTTGCCCGCTCGGCGGAGACCTCGGCGAGGATGTCCGGATTACGGACGAGCACGATCGGCGCGGGCTCCTGGCCGTCCTTCTTCTTGATCTTCCCCTCGGCGTACTCGGCCGGGCGGAAATCGGCGACCGCGGCCGCCATCACCACGACATCGGCGTCGGACGCGGCCTTCAGCACCGCTTCTCGCAGCTGCACCGCGGTGCCGACCCGTACGACGTCGGCGCCCGCCGGATCGGGCAGTCCGGTGTTGGCCTCGATGAGCGTGACCCTGGCCCCACGGGCGACCGCGGTACGGGCCAGCGCGTACCCCTGCTTCCCGGAGGAGCGGTTGCCGAGGTAGCGGACCGGGTCGAGCGGCTCCCGCGTACCGCCCGCGCTGATCACCACATGGCGGCCCACCAGGTCCGGCGCGACGGGCCCGCGGGCCAGCACCCGGCGGCAGACCTCGAAGATCTCACCGGGATCGGGCAGCCGGCCCTTGCCGGTGTCGACGCCGGTGAGCCGGCCGACGGCGGGCTCGATGACGACGGTGCCACGCCGCCGCAGCGTGGCGACGTTCTCCTGGGTGGCGGGGTGCTCCCACATCTCGGTGTGCATGGCGGGCGCGAAGACCACCGGACAGCGAGCGGTGAGGAGCGTGTTGGTGAGCAGGTCGTCGGCGAGACCGTGGGCGGCCTTGGCGAGCATGTCGGCGGTGGCGGGGGCGACCACGACGAGGTCGGCGCCCTGCCCGATGCGGACGTGCGGCACCTCGTGGACGTCGTTCCACACCTCGGTCGACACCGGGTGGCCGGAGAGCGCCGACCAGGTGGCGGCGCCCACGAACTGGAGCGCGGATCCGGTCGGGACGACCCGTACGTCATGACCGGACTCGGTCAGCCGTCGCAGCAGCTCGCACGCCTTGTAGGCGGCGATGCCCCCGCTGACCCCCAGAACGACCTTCGGCTTCTCCACTGCGTCTCCCCGCGCTCGGGTACGTACTCGGACACGTACAACCCCCATGCTGCCTCACGGCACCGAAGGCGCCCCCACGCCCCCGGACACACCACAGGCCCGGCGATGGTGGCCGCCGGGCCTGTGGTGAAGGTGCTTTGTTCCTGCTTACTGAGCGGGGCCCTCGATGGCCTCGGAGGTCAGCAGGCCCGCGTTGATCTCGCGGAGCGAGATCGAGAGCGGCTTCTCGTGCACGTGGGTGTCGACGAGCGGACCGACGTACTCGAGGAGGCCCTCGCCGAGCTGCGAGTAGTACGCGTTGATCTGACGCGCGCGCTTGGCGGCGTAGATCACAAGGCTGTACTTCGAGTCGGTGGCCTCAAGGAGCTCATCAATCGGCGGGTTGATGATGCCCTCGGGCGTGGTGATGGAAGAGGACACTCTCTGCCTTCCGAAGGGGGTAAAGATCAAAGAAATCTTTGATACTGCGGATTCCGCCGGGGTGGTGCTCCGGTTCGGCTGATTCAGGCGCTGCTGTCACGGCGGGCGGAAGCCTGAAGCATCAAGGCTAGCAGCTCACGTGATACGTCCTCGACGGAGGTGTTGACCAACGTCGTATCGAACTCGGATTCGGCGGCGAGCTCGACCTTCGCGGCGGCAAGCCGACGCTCGATCACCTCGGGTGCCTCGGTCCCGCGGCCGGTGAGCCGGCGCACCAGCTCGTCCCAGCTCGGCGGGGCGAGGAAGACCAGCTGCGCGTCGGACATCGACTGACGGACCAGCCGGGCACCCTGGAGATCGATCTCCAGGAGGACCGGCTCGCCCGCGTCGAGGCGTTCGACCACGGCGCGGCGCGGTGTGCCGTACCGGTTGCCGGCGAATTCGGCCCACTCCAGCAGTTCGCCGTTGGCGATCAGCTTGTCGAACTCGTCGTTGTCCACGAAGAAGTAGTGGACACCGTTGCGCTCTCCGGGGCGCGGCTTGCGGGTCGTCGCCGACACCGAGAGCCAGACCTCGGGGTGCACCTTGCGCATGTGAGCGACGACCGTGCTCTTGCCGACACCGGAGGGGCCGGAGAGCACGGTCAGCCGCGGACGTACGTCCGGGGGTACGGGGGACGTCCCCCGGGATGTTGCAGCCATGAAGCGATTATCCCCGTTCTCAGGGGTGCCTGAGAACGTCAGGCGGCTGAGCCGCCGAACTCTCGCTCCAAGGAAGCGATCTGATTGGAGCCGAGACCCCGCACACGACGGCTCTCGGAGATCCCGAGCCGCTCCATGATCTGCTTGGCGCGGACCTTGCCCACGCCGGGCAGGGACTCCAGAAGGGCGGAGACCTTCATCTTGCCGATGACGTCGTTCTCCTGGCCCTGCTTGATGACCTCGTGGAGCGAGGCGCCGGAGTGCTTGAGTCGATTCTTGACCTCGGCCCGCTCCCGGCGAGCCGCGGCGGCCTTTTCGAGCGCGGCTGCGCGCTGTTCAGGGGTAAGGGGCGGAAGAGCCACGCCTACGTCACCTCGGATGTCGATCTATCGGATACGGACCAGTGAGGAACCTAGTCGCCCCACACCTGATGAGCAACGAACAACCTGTGCACGTTGGCTCTCGACGGAGACTAGCGGCCAAGGCCGCCGGAGTCAGCGAGAACGGACGAAAAGTCCTGGTCAGCCTTAGCCGACCAGGACATTTCAGACATAACAGCCGAGTTTTCAGGTCATGATTCCGTCAACACGCTGTTACATGGCATGGTCAGCTTTCCTGAACGGCTGCACGGACCTCATCCGTGAGCCGTTCGGCGGCTTCGCGCAGCCCCGACGCGTCCGGTCCGTGGCGCAGCACGCCCCGGCTCACGCTCGGCAGCACGTTGCCCACCGCGGCACCGAAGACACCCGGCAGATCGGCGGGGGTGGCACCCTGGGCGCCGATCCCGGGGGCCAGCAGCGGTCCGTTGACCGCCAGATCCACCCCCGCGTCGCCGAGCGTGGCGCCGATCACAACGCCGACCGAGCCGAGCGGCTCGGCGCCCTCGTTCTCGGCGGCCACGTGGTCGAGCATCACCTGGGCCAGCGACCGGCCGTCCGCGGCGGTGGCGCGCTGCACCTCGGCGCCCTCGGGATTGGAGGTGAGTCCGAGGACGAAGACGCCCGCACCGGAGAGGACGGCCGCGTCGAGCGCCGGGCGCAGCGAGCCGAAGCCGAGGTACGGCGAGACGGTGAGCGCGTCGGAGAACAACGGCGATTCCTTGTCCAGGTAGGTCGCCGCGTAGGCGCCCATGGTGGAGCCGATGTCACCGCGCTTGGCGTCCATCAGGACGAGCGCGCCGGCCGCCCGCGCCTCCTCGACGCCCTTCTCCAGGACGGCGATGCCGCGCGAGCCGAACCGCTCGAAGAACGCGGACTGCGGCTTGAGGACGGCCACCCGGTCGGCCAGCGCCTCGACGACGGTGCGGGTGAAGCGCTCCAGGCCCGCGATGTCGTCGTTCAGACCCCAGGAGGTGAGCAGCGAGGCGTGCGGGTCGATGCCGACGCAGAGCGGCCCGCGGATGTCCATGGCGCGGCGCAGTCGTGCGCCGAAGGGTTCAAGAGTCACTTCGTGGCCTTCCGGGTCTCGGCGCCGACGGCCTCGGCGAGGGTGGCGTACGGGGAGGCGGCGAGGCGTGCGGCCAGGCCCTTGTGGATCGCGCGGGCGTAGAACGGGCCCTCGTAGATGAAGGCGCTGTAGCCCTGGACGAGGGTGGCGCCGGCGAGGATGCGCTGCCAGGCGTCCTCGGCGGTCTCGATGCCGCCGACGCCCACCAGGGTGATCTCGTCGCCGACCCGCGTGTAGAGGCGCCGCAGGACCTCCAGGGAGCGCGCCTTGAGGGGCGCGCCGGAGAGTCCGCCGGTCTCCTTGACGAGCGACGGTGAGGACTTCAGCCCGAGGCCGTCGCGGGCGATGGTGGTGTTGGTGGCGATGATGCCGTCAAGGCCGAGCTCGACCGCGAGGTCGGCGACCGCGTCGACGTCCTCGTCGGCGAGGTCGGGGGCGATCTTGACGAGGAGCGGGACCCGGCGCTCGGTGACGGTCCGGTCGGCCGCCTCGCGCACGGCGGTGAGCAGCGGGCGCAGCGCCTCGGTGGCCTGGAGGTTGCGCAGACCGGGCGTGTTGGGCGAGGAGACGTTGACAACGAGGTAGTCGGCGTGGCGGGCGAGCCGCTCGGTGGACTTCACGTAGTCGCCGACGGCCTCGGCCTCCGGCACAACCTTGGTCTTGCCGATGTTGACCCCGACCGTCGTCCGGAAGACGGGGTTACGGGCGGCCAGGCGCTCGGCCACGGCCGCGGAGCCCTCGTTGTTGAACCCCATGCGGTTGATCAGCCCGCGGTCCGCCACGAGGCGGAAGAGGCGCTTCTTGGGGTTGCCGGGCTGCGGCTCGCCGGTTACCGTACCGATCTCGATGTGGTCGAAGCCGAGCATCGACATGCCGTCGATCGCGACGGCGTTCTTGTCGAAGCCCGCGGCGAGGCCGAACGGGCCGTGCATGCGCAGACCGAGGGCCTCGGTTCGCAGCTCCTTGTAGCGGGGGGCGAGCGCCGCGGCGACGAAGGTGCGAAGGACGGGGATGCGGGCCGCGAGGCGGATCCACCGGAAGGCCAGGTAGTGGGCCTGCTCCGGGTCCATCCGCTTGAAGACCAGCCGGAAGAAGAACGTGTACATGGGTGTGTCCTCACAGAGAGGGGGACACCGTTTCCGGTGTCCCCCTGCTGGGCTGCCTAGTCGCGGGCCGCGGTCAGATGTTCCGCGTGTTCCTGGAGGGAACGTACGCCGACGTCTCCGTGGGTGAGCGCGTCGATGCCCTGGACAGCGGCGGCGAGCGCCTGGACCGTGGTCAGGCACGGCACCGCGCGGGCCACGGCCGCGGTACGGATCTCGTAGCCGTCGAGGCGGCCGCCCGTCCCGTACGGCGTGTTGACGATCAGGTCGACCTCGCCGTCGTGGATGAGCTGGACGATGGTCTTCTCGCCGTTCGGGCCCTCGCCCTCGGACTGCTTGCGCACGACGGTGGCGTTGATGCCGTTGCGCTTGAGGACCTCGGCGGTGCCGGAGGTGGCCATCAGCTCGAAGCCGTGGGCGACCAGCTCGCGGGCCGGGAAGATCATCGAGCGCTTGTCGCGGTTGGCGACGGAGATGAAGGCACGGCCCTTGGTGGGCAGCGGGCCGTACGCGCCGGCCTGCGACTTGGCGTACGCCGTGCCGAAGACCGAGTCGATGCCCATGACCTCACCGGTGGAGCGCATCTCCGGGCCCAGGACCGTGTCGACGCCGCGGCCGTGGATGTCGCGGAACCGCGACCACGGCATGACGGCCTCCTTGACGGAGATCGGCGCGTCGAGCGGCAGGGTGCCGCCGTCGCCGTTCCTCGGCAGCAGGCCCTCCTCGCGGAGCTCGGCGACGGTCGCGCCCAGCGAGATGCGGGCGGCGGCCTTGGCGAGCGGCACCGCGGTCGCCTTCGAGGTGAAGGGGACGGTGCGGGAGGCGCGCGGGTTGGCCTCCAGGACGTACAGGATGTCGCCGGAGAGCGCGAACTGGATGTTGATCAGCCCACGGACGCCGACGCCCTTGGCGATGCCCTCGGTGGAGGCGCGCAGCCGCTTGATGTCGTAGCCGCCGAGGGTGATCGGGGGCAGCGCACAGGCGGAGTCGCCGGAGTGGATGCCGGCCTCCTCGATGTGCTCCATGACACCGCCGAGGTAGAGCTCGGTGCCGTCGTAGAGCGCGTCGACGTCGATCTCGATGGCGTCGTCGAGGAAGCGGTCGACCAGGACCGGACGGGTGGGGCTGATCTCGGTCGACTCGGCGATGTACGAGGAGAGCCGCGTCTCGTCGTACACGATCTCCATGCCGCGGCCGCCGAGCACGTACGACGGGCGCACGAGGACGGGGTAACCGATCTCGTCGGCGATGGACTTGGCCTCGGCGAACGTGGTGGCGGTGCCGTGCTTCGGGGCCGGGAGTCCGGCCTCGGCCAGGACACGGCCGAACGCGCCGCGGTCCTCGGCTGCGTGGATCGCCTCCGGGGAGGTGCCGACGACCGGCACCCCGTTGTCCTTGAGCGCCTGCGACAGACCCAGCGGGGTCTGGCCGCCGAGCTGGACGATGACACCGGCGATCGGGCCCGCGAGGGACTCGGCGTGCACGATCTCCAGCACGTCCTCGAGCGTCAGCGGCTCGAAGTACAGGCGGTCGGAGGTGTCGTAGTCGGTGGAGACGGTCTCCGGGTTGCAGTTGACCATCACGGTCTCGTAGCCCGCGTCGCTCAGCGCGAAGGAGGCGTGGACGCAGGAGTAGTCGAACTCGATGCCCTGACCGATGCGGTTGGGGCCGGAGCCGAGGATGATCACCGCGGGCTTGGTGCGGGTCGCGACCTCGCTCTCCTCGTCGTACGAGGAGTAGAAGTACGGCGTGTTCGCGGCGAATTCGGCGGCGCAGGTGTCGACCGTCTTGTACACCGGGCGGATACCGAGGGCGTGCCGCACCTCACGGACGACGTCCTCGCGCAGACCGCGGATCTCGGCGATCTGGACATCGGAGAATCCGTGCCGCTTGGCCTCGGCGAGCAGCTCGGGACCGAGCTTGTCGGCGGCGGCCAACCCGTCGGCGATCTCCTTGATCAGGAAGAGCTGGTCGACGAACCAGGGGTCGATCTTCGTGGCGTCGAAGACTTCTTCCTGGGTGGCGCCGGCCCGGATCGCCTGCATGACCGTGTTGATCCGGCCGTCGGTCGGGCGGACCGCTTCGGCCAGCAGCTCGGCCTTGTCGCCGGGCTCACCGGTGAAGGCGAACTGTGAGCCCTTCTTCTCCAGGGAGCGCAGCGCCTTCTGGAGCGCCTCGGTGAAGTTGCGGCCGATCGCCATGGCCTCGCCCACCGACTTCATGGTGGTGGTGAGGGTCGAGTCGGCGGACGGGAACTTCTCGAAGGCGAACCGCGGGGCCTTGACGACGACATAGTCGAGCGTCGGCTCGAAGGAGGCCGGGGTCTTCTCGGTGATGTCGTTCGGGATCTCGTCGAGCGTGTAGCCGACGGCCAGCTTGGCGGCGATCTTGGCGATCGGGAAGCCGGTGGCCTTCGACGCCAGCGCCGAGGAGCGGGAGACGCGCGGGTTCATCTCGATCACGATGACCCGGCCGTCGGTCGGGTCGATGGCGAACTGGATGTTGCAGCCGCCGGTGTCGACGCCGACCTCGCGGATGATCGCGATGCCGATGTCGCGCAGCCGCTGGTACTCGCGGTCGGTGAGCGTCATCGCCGGGGCGACGGTGATCGAGTCACCCGTGTGAACGCCCATCGGGTCGAAGTTCTCGATGGAGCAGACAACCACGACGTTGTCGTGCTTGTCGCGCATCAGCTCCAGCTCGTACTCCTTCCAGCCGAGGATGGACTCCTCCAGGAGCACCTCGGTGGTCGGGGAGAGCGTGAGGCCCTGACCGGCGATCCGGCGCAGCTCCTCCTCGTCGTGCGCGAAGCCGGAACCGGCGCCGCCCATCGTGAAGGAGGGGCGGACGACGACGGGGTAGCCGCCGAGCGTGTCGACGCCCTGGATCACGTCGTCCATCGTGTGGCAGATGACCGAGTGGGCGGACTCGCCGTGGCCGATCTTCGCGTTGACGGCCTCGACGACGCCCTTGAAGAGGTCGCGGTCCTCGCCCTTGTTGATGGCTTCGACATTGGCGCCGATGAGCTCGACGCCGTACTTCTCCAGAACACCGTTCTCGTGCATGGAGATCGCGGTGTTGAGCGCGGTCTGGCCGCCCAGCGTCGGGAGCAGCGCGTCGGGGCGCTCCTTGGCGATGATCTTCTCGACGAACTCGGGGGTGATCGGCTCGACGTACGTGGCGTCGGCGATCTCCGGGTCGGTCATGATCGTCGCCGGATTGGAGTTCACCAGGATGACGCGCAGGCCCTCGGCCTTGAGGACGCGGCAGGCCTGGGTGCCGGAGTAGTCGAACTCGGCGGCCTGACCGATGACGATCGGGCCGGAGCCGATGACCAGGACGGACTGGATATCGGAGCGCTTAGGCACGCTGGCCCTCCATCAGAGATACGAAGCGGTCGAAGAGGTACGCGGCGTCGTGCGGGCCCGCGGCTGCTTCGGGGTGGTACTGGACGCTGAAGGCAGGCTGGTCGAGGAGTTGCAGCCCCTCGACGACCTGGTCGTTCAGGCAGACGTGGGAGACCTCGGCGCGGCCGAACTTCGTGTCCGACACCTTGTCCAGCGGGGTGTCGACGGCGAAGCCGTGGTTGTGCGCGGTGACCTCGACCTTGCCGGTCGTGCGGTCCTGCACCGGCTGGTTGATGCCGCGGTGGCCGTACTTGAGCTTGTACGTGCCGAAGCCGAGCGCGCGGCCCAGGATCTGATTGCCGAAGCAGATGCCGAAGAGCGGCGTCTTCCGCTCCAGGACGCCCTGCATGACGGAGACCGGGTGGTCGGCGGTGGCCGGGTCACCGGGGCCGTTGGAGAAGAAGACTCCGTCGGGCCGGACCGCGTACACCTCGTCGAGGGTGGCGGTGGCGGGCAGGACGTGCACCTCGATACCGCGCTCGGCCATCCGGTGCGGGGTCATGCCCTTGATGCCGAGGTCGATCGCGGCGACGGTGAACTTCTTGGTGCCGATCGCGGGGACGACGTACGTCTCCTTGGTCGCGACCTCGGTGGAGAGGTCGGCGCCCACCATCTCGGGGGCTTCCAGCACCCGGGCCAGCAGCGTGGCCTCGTCGGCGACCACGTCGCCGGAGAAGATGCCGACGCGCATGGCGCCGCGCTCGCGCAGGTGGCGGGTGAGGGCGCGGGTGTCGATGCCGCTGATGCCGACGACGCCCTGGCGCTCCAGCTCCTCGTCGAGCGAACGCTGCGAGCGCCAGTTGGACGGCACCCGTGCGGGGTCGCGCACCACGTAGCCGGCGACCCAGATCTGCTGGGACTCGGGGTCCTCGTCGTTCACCCCGGTGTTGCCGACGTGCGGGGCTGTCATCACGACGACCTGGCGGTGGTACGAGGGGTCGGTCAGGGTCTCCTGGTAGCCGGTCATGCCGGTGGAGAACACGGCCTCGCCGAAGGTCTCCCCCACGGCCCCGTAGGCGCGGCCGCGGAAGGCGCGGCCGTCCTCCAGGACGAGTACGGCGGGAGCTTTGGCGGCTCCCCGGGTGGAGATGGTCATCGTGCGGTGCCTTCCGTAGTGCTGGTGAGGTGGTGAATGGCGTCGACCCAGGCCGGGTGTTCGGCCGAGCGGTCGGAGCGGAAGCCGGAGTCGATCAGCTTGTCGCCGAGCGCCCAGGTGATGATCAGCAGGCCGCCCTCGGGGAGGACCTTGCCCGCGATGCCCTTGTCGAGCCGGGCGTCACGCAGCTGCGCGGCCGGGACGAAGAAGTCGGCTGCTCCGGGGCGTACGACGTCGAGTCCCTGCTCGGTCAGCGTGAGCTCCACGCGGCTGCGGGTACCGAGGCCGTGGGCGACGATCCGGTCGAGCCACTGCCCCGCGGTCGTCGAGGCGTGGTAGCGGCCGGTCATCGTCTGCAGCGGCTCGCCGTCGGCGTACCCCTCCGGCGTGGCGGGCAGCTCCGGCAGATCGGACTGCAGGCTCCCCCGCCACTTCCACCCCTGGCGCATCAGCCAGTAGATGAAGGCGATGAAGACGATCAGTCCGATCACCCAGCTGATGCGGGCGGACCAATCGGTCACGTCCGCCGACTTCTGCTCGGCGGCCAGCTGGTACAGGGGGGTCAGTGATTTCACGCGAGCTTCCCGTCGACGACCGTGGCGCGGCCCCGCAGGAACGTATGGGTGACGCGACCCGGCAGCTCGCGCCCTTCGTACGGGGTGTTGCGGCTGCGGGAGGCGAAGCCCGCGGGGTCCACGACTCCACGGTATGCCGGATCGACCAGCGTGAGGTTGGCAGGCTCACCGGCCGAGACGGGGCGGCCGTGTCCGTCGAGCCGGCCAATGGCGGCCGGGCGGAACGACATCCGGTCGGCGACGCCCGCCCAGTCGAGGAGCCCCGTCTCGACCATCGTCTGCTGGACGACGGAGAGCGCGGTCTCCAGACCCACCATGCCCATGGCGGCCGCGGCCCACTCGCAGTCCTTGTCCTCGTGCGGGTGCGGGGCATGGTCGGTGGCGACGCAGTCGATCGTGCCGTCGGCGAGCGCCTCGCGCAGGGCCAGCACGTCGGCCTCGGTGCGCAGCGGCGGGTTCACCTTGTAGACCGGGTTGTACGACCGTACGAGCTCGTCGGTGAGGAGCAGGTGGTGCGGGGTGACCTCGGCGGTCACGTTCCAGCCCTTGGACTTGGCCCAGCGGACGATCTCCACCGAGCCGGCGGTCGACAGGTGGCAGATGTGCACCCGGGAGCCGACGTGGGCGGCGAGGAGAACATCGCGGGCGATGATCGACTCCTCGGCGACGGCCGGCCATCCGCCGAGACCGAGCTCGGCCGAGACGATGCCCTCGTTCATCTGGGCGCCCTCGGTCAGGCGGGGCTCCTGGGCGTGCTGGGCGACGACACCGTCGAACGCCTTCACGTACTCCAGCGCGCGCCGCATGATCACCGCGTCGTCGACACACTTGCCGTCGTCGGAGAAGACTTTCACTCCGGCGGCCGAATCGTTCATGGCGCCGAGCTCGGCGAGCTGCTTGCCCTCCAGCCCGACGGTGACGGCGCCGATCGGCTGCACGTCGCAGTAGCCGGACTCCCTGCCGAGCCGCCAGACCTGCTCGACGACACCGGCGGTGTCGGCGACCGGGAAGGTGTTGGCCATGGCGTGCACGGCGGTGAAGCCACCGACCGCCGCCGCCTTGGTGCCGGTGAGAACGGTCTCGGAGTCCTCGCGCCCGGGCTCACGCAGATGGGTGTGCAGGTCGACCAGACCGGGCAGCAGAATCTGCCCCTCGGCTTCGACGACGGTCGCGTCGCCGGCATCGATACCGGCACCACTCCAGTCGATTTCGCCCTGCCGGGCGGTGGCGGCAATGGTCTCGCCGTCGATCAGGACGTCCTGGGGGTCGCCGCCGAGGACCTTCGCGCCGCGGATAAGGATCTTGCTCATGATTACTTGTTCTCCTCGGAATCAGCGGGGCGCGCAGCACTTCGATCAAGGGTGGTGGCGGGCTCGGACCCACCCAGCAGCAGATAGAGCACCGCCATCCGGATGGAGACACCGTTGGCGACCTGCTCGACGGCCGTGCAGCGGTCGGAGTCGGCGACCTCGGCGGTGATCTCCATGCCGCGGACCATCGGGCCGGGGTGCATGACGATGGCGTGCTCCGGCATCTTGGCCATGCGCTCGCCGTCCAGGCCGTAGCGGCGGGAGTACTCGCGCTCGGTCGGGAAGTACGCGGCGTTCATCCGTTCACGCTGCACACGCAGCATCATCACCGCGTCGGACTTCGGCAGCACCTCGTCGAGGCTGTAGCTGACCTCGCAGGGCCACTGCTCCACACCCACCGGCACGAGGGTCGGCGGGGCCACCAGGGTGACATGGGCGCCGAGCGTGTGCAGCAGGTGGACATTGGAGCGGGCGACCCGGCTGTGCAGGATGTCGCCGACGATGGTGATCCGCCGTCCGTCCAGGTCCCGGCCCAGGCCGGCGTCGGCGCCGACCAGCCGGCGACGCATGGTGAACGCGTCGAGCAACGCCTGGGTGGGGTGCTCATGGGTGCCGTCACCGGCGTTGACGACGGCACCGTCGATCCAGCCGGACGTCGCGAGGCGGTACGGGGCGCCGGAGGCACCGTGCCGGATGACGACGGCGTCGGCGCCCATCGCCTCCAGGGTCAGCGCGGTGTCCTTGAGCGACTCGCCCTTGGAGACCGACGAGCCCTTTGCGGAGAAGTTGATGACATCGGCGGAGAGGCGCTTGGCAGCGGCCTCGAAGGAGATGCGGGTGCGCGTCGAGTCCTCGAAGAAGAGGTTGACGACGGTACGGCCGCGCAGGGTCGGGAGTTTCTTGATCGGCCGGTCCGCTACCCGGGCCATCTCCTCGGCGGTGTCGAGGATCAGGACGGCGTCGTCGCGGGTGAGGTCGGCGGCCGAGATGAGGTGACGCTTCATCTGGGTGTTCTCCTGGAGAGTTCAGGCATGCGGGCGTGCGGAAGCTGTCGTACGACCGGTGCGTCGTACGGATGTGTGCAGCTACTGCTCGCCTGCCGGGGCGGTCTGCTGGACGCCGAGCAGTACGGCGTCACGGCCGTCCTCCTCGGCGAGCTGGACCTTGACCGTCTCCCGCAGCGACGTGGGGAGGTTCTTGCCGACGTAGTCGGCACGGATCGGGAGCTCGCGGTGGCCGCGGTCGACGAGGACCGCAAGTTGCACCGCGCGGGGCCGGCCGATGTCGCCGAGCGCGTCGAGCGCGGCGCGGATCGTGCGGCCGGAGAAGAGAACATCGTCCACCAGGACGACCAGGCAGCCCTCGATGCCCTCGCCGGGGATCTCGGTGCGGGCCAGGGCGCGCGCCGGGCGCAGCCGCAGGTCGTCGCGGTACATGGTGATGTCGAGGGAGCCGACCGGCATCTTCCGGCCGGTGATCTCCTGGAGCTTGTCGGCGAGCCGACGGGCGAGAAAGACGCCTCGGGTCGGGATGCCGAGCAGGACCACGTCCTCGGCGCCCTTGGCGCGTTCGACGATTTCGTGGGCGATGCGGGTCAGTACTCGGGCGATGTCGGGAGCCTCCAGAACGGGGCGTGCCGCATTGCCGGTGGCTTCGTGCTGTGCGTCCATAAGAAACGGACCTCCTTCTCCGCCTCACTGGACGGACCTTAAAGGACGTCGAAATTGCGTCATCAACGTTACCAGGGCTTGAACCAGGCCCTGGTCGCACCCCCGGGAGGTGCCGGTCCGGACCATTCGGCTTGACGCATCCAAGTAACGCTGCGTAACCTCACAGTGAGTTACCAGACTTCGTCCGGGGAGCCTTATGTCCAGCGAATACGCAAAACAGCTCGGGGCCAAGCTCCGTGCCATCCGCACCCAGCAGGGCCTCTCCCTCCATGGCGTGGAGGAGAAGTCCCAGGGCCGCTGGAAGGCCGTCGTGGTCGGCTCGTACGAGCGCGGCGACCGCGCCGTGACCGTACAGCGCCTCGCCGAGCTGGCGGACTTCTACGGGGTCCCGGTGCAGGAGCTTCTGCCCGGTACGACGCCGGGCGGGGCCGCAGAGCCGCCGCCGAAGCTCGTCCTGGACCTGGAGCGCCTCGCCCACGTCCCGCCGGAGAAGGCCGGACCGCTGCAGCGCTACGCCGCGACGATCCAGAGCCAGCGCGGTGACTACAACGGCAAGGTGCTCTCGATCCGCCAGGACGACCTGCGCACGCTGGCTGTGATCTACGACCAGTCGCCGTCCGTGCTCACGGAACAGCTGATCAGCTGGGGCGTGCTGGACGCGGACGCGCGTCGCGCGGTTGCCCACGAGGAAGGCTGACGTCCGGGGCTGAAGCCCCGGCCAGCAGAAACGTACCGCCGGGTTGCCGGGCGCCTTTTCGGGCCCGGCAACCCGGCGTTTTTTCTGCCCCGGTCCGGGGCTGGGGCCGGTCCGGCGCGATGCGCCCCGGTCCGGGGTGCGGGGCCGCCCCGGCAGGCGGTGCGGTCCTCGCACCCGGGTCCGGGGTGCGGGGTTCCGTCCTCAATCTCCCCCATAGCCTTAAGGGCATGGGGGGACCCCCTCGACGGGCTGGATTTTCGGCGCCGTGCCCCGTGGGTGCGGGCCGCCTGCCCGGTGGTGGGGTGGGCGGGGCCCCTCCGGGGCGTCTCCTCAGAACTGGCTCGGAAACCAGCAACGCGGGCGTTCCCGGCACGTGCGCCAGTCCCTGCGGGGACTCCCCTGCACGGCCCCACCCAGGCATCACTCACGCCCGCGACCCGGCGGTCGTGACAAGAAGGCACACCGGGCCGCTGACGCGCGACGGCCGGTCCGGGGCCGTGCAGGGGAGTCCCCGCAGGACGACGAACAAAGACCCGGGCTCCCCCGCGTACCCGCCGAACGTTCGTCGTTCGAGGAGACACCCCGGAGGGGCCCCGGACCACCACCCACAGGGCAGGCGACGGTGCCACCAGGGGCCAGACTGACACCTCAAGCCCGTCGAGGGGGTCCCCCATGCCCTTAAGGCTATGGGGGAGATTGAGGACGGAACCCCCGCCCCGGACCGGGGCACCGCACCACGCGACGCCCCGCCCAGGGGCCCCGCACGCCGAAGGGCCCACGGTCACCCGACCGTGGGCCCTTCGAGGGCTGAACGCCGCCGCAGCCTACGCCTCGCGGCGAAGGTTCGGCTTGAGGTCCTTGAACCGGGCGAGCAGCCCGTTCACAAAGGACGGGGAGTCATCCGTGGAGAACTCCTTGGCAAGCTGGACCGCCTCGTCGATGACCACCGCGTCCGGCGTCCCGTCCACCCAGATCAGCTCGTACGCACCGAGCCGCAGGATGTTCCGGTCGACGACCGGCATGCGGTCGATCTCCCAGTCCACGGCGTAGGTGATGATGAGGTCGTCGATCCGGTCCGCGTACTGCGCGTACCCCTCGACGAGCTCCATCGTGTACTCGGTGACCGGCGGCTGACGGGTGTCGGACCGCGAGTGCCGAACCCAGTCCGCGAGGACCGTCTGCACGGACTCACCGCGCTGGTCGGCCTCGAAGAGGATCTGGAAGGCGCGCTTGCGGGCCGTGTTCCGGGCAGCCACGGTTAGCTGTTCACCCGGCCGAGGTAGTCGCCCGTGCGGGTGTCGACCTTGATCTTCTCACCGGTGGTGATGAAGAGCGGGACGCCGATCTCGTAACCGGTCTCCAGCGTGGCGGGCTTGGTGCCACCGGTGGAGCGGTCGCCCTGGACGCCCGGGTCGGTGTGCTGGATGGTCAGCTCGACGGCGGCCGGCAGCTCGACGTAGAGCACCTCGCCCTCGTGCTGGGCCACGGAGGCGGTGAAGCCCTCGATGAGGAAGTTGGCGGCGTTGCCGACAGCCTTGCGGTCGACCATGAGCTGGTCGTACGTGTCCATGTCCATGAAGACGAAGTACTCGCCGTCCATGTACGAGAACTGCATGTCGCGGCGGTCAATGGTGGCCGTCTCGACCTTCACGCCGGCGTTGAACGTCTTGTCGACGACCTTGCCGGAGAGCACGTTCTTGAGCTTGGTGCGCACGAAAGCCGGGCCCTTGCCGGGCTTGACGTGCTGGAACTCGACGACGGACCAGAGCTGGCCCCCGTCGAGCTTGAGCACCAGGCCGTTCTTGAGGTCGTTCGTGGAAGCCACGGTTGCGGAATCTCCTGGACTGAAGCTGGTGGACGGCCAAGGATGCGCGCTAGAGCGCGAGCAGCTCCTTGGTCGTAATGGTGAGTAGCTCGGGTCCGCCGTCCGCCTCGGGGCGCACGACGAGCGTGTCATCGATCCGGACCCCGCCCCGGCCCGGGAGGTGGACCCCCGGTTCGACGGTGACCGGCACACAAGCGTCCAGTTTACCCATGGCTGCCGGTGCCAGCTGCGGGTCCTCGTCGATTTCGAGTCCCACACCGTGCCCGGTCCAGGGTGCGAGGCCCTCTCCGTGGCCTGCGGAGTCCAGGAGATACCGGGCCGCGCGGTCCACATCGCGGTACGCCGCGCCCGGCACGAGAGCCTCGCGTCCGGCCCGCTGAGCGGCGAAAACCAGGTCGTACAGATCGATCTGCCAGGCGGCCGGCGCGGTCCCGATGACAAACGTACGGCCGATCTCGCACCGGTAGCCTCGATAGTTCGCGCCGAGACAGACGGAGAGGAAATCTCCCTCCTCCACGCGCCGGTCCGAGGGCCGGTGGCGGCCCTGACCCGAGTTGGGTCCGGTGGCGACCGAGGTGGCGAAGGCGGGGCCGTCGGCGCCGTGGTCCACCAGCCGCCGTTCCAGTTCCAGGGCGAGGTGCCGTTCGGTGCGGCCGACCAGAATCGATTCGAGAAGTTCGCCGAGCGCCTGGTCGGTGATCTCGGCGGCGATCCGCAGGCAGGCGATCTCCTCCTCGTCCTTGACGATGCGCAGCTGCTCGACCGTGGCGCCGAGATCGGTCAGCCGGAGCCGCGGGGCCACCGAGCCCATGGCCCGGTGGCGGGTGACCGTCAGATCGTGTTCCTCGACGGCAAGCGATTCCGCGCCGGAGGTGGTGGCCAGGTCTGCTGCGGCGACCGCCGGGTCGTCGCCGCCGGAGGTGGGCAACAGGGCCAGCCGCAGCTGGTCGTCGGTGTGCCCGTGGTCGGGTTCGCCGGTCGGCGCGCGGGGGCAGAGCAGAACGTCCTCGTCGGGGCCGAGCAGCAGTACGGCACCCGGGGGCGCTCCGCCCGCGAGATAGCGGACGTTGGCGGGGCGGGAGACCAGGGCGGCCGCGGATCCGACGGCGGCGCACCGGTCGCGGAGCAGCCCGCGGCGAACGGCGTACACCTCTGACATGCCACGAGCCTACGAGCGGGGGCGCCGGGCCGCCCGGTCAGCGCATCCGACCGGTGGGCGGCCGCCCACCGCCACCGGACCGGGACCGGGGCCGGCCGTCACCAGGCCGGCGGGCTGGCTATCGAGCGGGCGAGTATGTCGTCGAGGACCCGGGCCGTGGTCTCCACGTCGTACGTCGAGTTGTCGATGATCGGCAGCCCCGAGCCGTACCAGCCCGCCATCCGGCCGTGGATCCGGGCAACCTCCTCGTCCGGCAGGCGGCGGTTGCCACTGCGGGCGGCGTTGCGCTCCAGCACGATCTCCAGGCCGGGCAGGAGCACCACGGGCAGAAGCCCCGGGCCCACATGGCGCTTCCAGCCGCCCAGGCCCACGACGGGGCGGTCGGGGAAGACCGCGTCGTCGAGGATGCAGGAGATCCCGTTGGCCAGGAAATTACGGGCGGCGAAGCCACAGGTGCGGCGGGCCAGGCGGTACTGGGCCTCCGAGTGGTCGTTCCACCCGGTCTGCGGGTCGGCGAAGCCGGAGCGGACCCATTCGCGGACGTCGTCGAGGCTGACGTGGGCGGTGGGAACGCGGCGGCGGCCGGCCCACAGTTTGGCCACGGTCGTCTTGCCCGCGCCCGCAGGACCGATCAGGAGGACAGCGAGGGTCGCCGTGCCCGTGCCGGGCTCGGCGGGTGGTGCGGGCAGCGGCACGGGGCCGCCGGGCGGCAGCTGAATGTGCCCGGTGGTCTCCCGGGACACGGGCGCCGGGGCGTGGTGCGGGACGGGCCCCGTCCAGCCGGGGCCCTGGGGCGCGGGAGGGGGCGAGGGCGGGGGCCCCGGCGGACCGGGGTGGCCGAGGTGCTGGGCCTGGTGCGTCCAGCCGGCAGGCCCGTTTCCGGGTCCTTGGGGCGGCGGCAGCGGGGCCCCCACTGCGTGCTGCATCCGGTGCCACTCCGTCTCGTACAGGCAACTGGCGCTGGTGGAACGGCAACCGTACCTCCCCCAGCTACCGCTGGGAGGTGCCCCCTCCCGGCCGCCACAGAGGGAACGGTCGGGGACGGTCCGGAGTGCCCCGGCGGCCAGTGATCCGGCCGGCGGGGCCCCGTCTCAGTCCGTCAGTTCGTCGGCGAGGGCGCGCAGGGCGAGCCGGTAGGAGCCGATACCGAAGCCGGCCACGGTCCCCGTGGCGACCGGCGCAACGACCGAGGTGTGGCGGAATTCCTCCCGTGCGTACGGGTTCGAGATGTGCACCTCGATGAGCGGGGCGGTGCGCTGAGCGGCCGCGTCCCGCATTCCGTACGAGTAATGGGTGAACGCTCCCGGGTTGAGAACGACCGGAATTGACCCGTCTGCGGCCTCGTGCAGCCAGCGGATCAACTCGCCCTCGTCGTTGGTCTCCCGGACGTCGACGTCGAAGCCGAGCTCTTTGCCGAGCGTCCGGCAGGTTTCGACGAGTCCGGCGTACGACGTCGCGCCGTACACATCGGGCTCACGGGAGCCGAGCCGGCCGAGGTTCGGCCCGTTGAGCACGAAGACCCGGCGGGTCACGCCGACACCTCCCCGTACGCGGCGAGCAGCACCGCCGGGTCGGGTCCCTCCAGGACGGTGGGCTTGCCCAGGCCGTCGAGGACGATGAAGCGCAGCAGGTCGCCGCGGGACTTCTTGTCGATCTTCATGTTCTCCAGCAGCTTGGGCCACTGGTCGCCGCGGTAGGTGAGCGGCAGTCCGACGGACTCCAGGACGGCGCGGTGCCGGTCGGCGGTGGCGTCGTCGAGGCGCCCGGCCAGCCGGCCCAGTTCGGCGGCGAAGACCATGCCGACGGAGACGGCCGCGCCGTGGCGCCACTTGTAGCGCTCGTTCTTCTCGATGGCGTGGGCGAGGGTGTGCCCGTAGTTGAGGATCTCGCGCAGTCCGGACTCCTTGAGGTCGCTGGAGACGACCTCGGCCTTGACCCGGATGGAACGCTCGATCAGCTCGGCGGTGTGCGGACCGGCGGGCGTGCGGGCGCCTTCCGGGTCCGACTCGATCAGGTCGAGGATCGCGGGGTCGGCGATGAAACCGGCCTTGATGATCTCGGCCATGCCGCTGACGTAGTCGTGCACCGGCAGCGAGTCGAGGGCGGCGAGGTCGCAGAGCACCCCGGCCGGCGGGTGGAAGGCGCCGACGAGGTTCTTGCCCTCGGCGGTGTTGATGCCCGTCTTGCCGCCGACGGCGGCGTCGACCATGGCGAGCACGGTCGTCGGTACGGCGATCCAGCGCACCCCGCGCAGCCACGTCGCCGCGACGAACCCGGCCACGTCGGTGGTGGCGCCGCCGCCGACGCCGACGATGACGTCGGTGCGGGTGAATCCGGTCTGGCCGAGCGCCTTCCAGCAGTACGCCGCGACCTCGACGGTCTTGGCCTCCTCGGCGTTCGGCAGCTGGATGGCGATGGCCTCGTACCCCTGGTCGGCGAGGTCCTGACGGACCGCCTCACCGGTCTCGGCGAGCGCCTCCGGGTGCAGGACCGCGACCCGCCGGGCGCGGTCGCCGATCAGCGAGGGCAGCTCACCGAGCAGCTGCCGGCCGACCAGCACCTCGTACGGGTCGGTGCCCGCACTGCCGGCGATCTGGATGCGTGTGGGTCCCTGGTCCGTCATGCGTGTGTTCTCCCGGCCGGGTGCCGCGGGGTCGCCCGCGCGCTCCGGCAGTTCCAGTGCGTCGAGGACCGCCTGGGCGACCCCTTCGGGTGTGCGCTCGTCGGTGGCCACGGTCGCCCGGGCCACCTCGTCGTAGAAGTGGCGGCGGGCGTCCATCAGCTCGCGCCACTGCCGGCGCGGGTTGACGGCGAGCAGCGGGCGCGCGGCGTTCAGCCCGACCCGCCTGACGGCCTCCTCCACGTCCATCGAGAGATAGACGACGGCGTGGCCGGCGAGCAGGGCGCGGGTCGTCCCGTCGAGCACGGCGCCGCCGCCGAGCGCGAGGACGCCGGTGTGCTCGGCGACGGCGGTGTGTACCGCCTGCCGCTCCAGCTCGCGGAAGTGCTCCTCGCCCTCGTCGTAGAAGATCTCCGAGATCGGCTTGCCCGCCGTGGCCACGACATCCGCGTCGGTGTCCCGGTAGGTGGTGCCGAGCCGGTCGGCGAGCAGCTCACCGACCGTGGACTTGCCGACGCCCATCGGGCCGACGAGGACAATCAGCGGGCCGCTCATCGGATCTGGAGGTGGTCGAGGTACGACTGCACGTTGCGGTGGGTCTCGGGCACGCTGTCCCCGCCGAACTTCTCCGCCACCGCGTCGGCCAGGACCAGCGCGACCATCGCCTCGGCGACGATGCCGGCGGCCGGCACCGCGCAGACATCGGAGCGCTGGTGGTGTGCCTTGGCCGGCTCACCGGTGACGACGTCGACGGTGGCGAGCGCGCGGGGCACGGTGGCGATGGGCTTCATCGCGGCGCGGACCCGGAGCAGCTCGCCGGTGGTCAGGCCGCCCTCGGTACCGCCGGAGCGGCCGGAGGCGCGCTTGATGCCGTCCTCGGTGACCAGGATCTCGTCGTGCGCCTTCGAGCCGGGAACCCGGGCCAGGCCGAAGCCGTCGCCGACCTCGACACCCTTGATCGCCTGAATGCCCATCAGGGCGGCGGCGAGGCGCGCGTCGAGGCGGCGGTCCCAGTGCACATGCGAGCCGAGGCCGACCGGCACTCCGTACGCGAGCACCTCGACGACACCGCCCAGGGTGTCGCCGTCCTTGTGGGCCTGGTCGATCTCGGCGACCATTTCCTTGCTCGCGGCGGCGTCGAGGCAGCGCACCGGGTCGGCGTCGAGCTTCTCGACGTCGGCGGGCGTGGGGTAGACGCCGTACGGCGCCTTGGCCGCGGCCAGCTCGACGACGTGGCTGACGATCTCGATGCCCGCGGTCTCCTTGAGGTACGACCGCGCGACGGCGCCGAGCGCCACCCGGGCCGCGGTCTCCCGGGCGCTGGCGCGCTCCAGGATCGGCCGGGCCTCGTCGAAGCCGTACTTCTGCATGCCCGCGAGGTCGGCGTGGCCGGGCCGGGGGCGGGTCAGCGGGGCGTTACGGGCCAGGGTGGCGAGCTCGTCGGGGTCGACCGGGTCGGCCGACATGACCTGCTCCCACTTGGGCCATTCGGTGTTGCCCACCATCACGGCGACCGGGGACCCCATGGTCAGACCGTGGCGCACTCCACCGAGGAAGGTGACCTCGTCCTTCTCGAACTTCATCCGCGCGCCACGGCCATAGCCGAGCCGCCGCCGGGCGAGTGCGTCCGCCACCATCTCCGTGGTGATCGGGACGCCGGCGGGAAGACCCTCCAGCGTCGCCACGAGTGCGGGGCCGTGCGACTCCCCCGCGGTCAGCCAGCGCAACCTGCTCAACGGTGCTCCTCATGCTCGCGCCTGGAACTGCAACGGCGCGACCGGGTGCGCGGCCCTGGCCCGCCGCCTTCGATCCTCCCACGCCCGGGCCCCCGAACCGGCCGCCGGTCCAGCAGACGGACGGATCGGGGCGCGCGATCGGTGTGGTCAGCGGGCGGCGAGCGCCTCTTCGCCGGCCTTCCGCATGGCTGCGAGCGGGGCGGGCGAGCGGCCCGTCATCTGCTCGACCTGGAGAACCGCCTGGTGCACCAGAAGGTCGAGACCTCCGACGACTGCGCCACTCCGGGACGACCAGGCGGCCGCGAGTCCGGTCGGCCAGGGCTCGTACAGCACATCGAAGAGCGTGCCGGGTGCGTCCGGTACCGCACCGGCCAGCGCGTCCGTGGTGCCGGCGGGCGTGGTCGCGATCACCAGGGGTGCGCGCAGCGCCTGCCCCGCATCCGCCCAGTCGGCGATCCGGACGTCGACGCCGAGGCGTTCCCCCCAGCCGCGCATCTCGTCGCCGCGTTCCCGGCTGCGTACGTAGGCCGTGACCGGCCCTGTGCAGATCACCGCGAGCGCGGCGAGCGCCGAGGACGCGGTGGCTCCGGCACCGAGGACCGCGGCGGACTCCACCTTGTCCACGCCGCGTTCGCGCAGGGCGGCGATCATGCCGGGGATGTCGGTGTTGTCGCCGACGCGACGGCCGTCCCGCGTGAAGACGACTGTGTTGACGGCCTCGACCGAGGAGGCGGTCTCGCTGACGGAGTCCAGCAGCGGGATGATCGCGCGCTTCAGCGGCATGGTCAGCGAGAGTCCGGCCCAGGAAGAGTCCAGGCCCGCGATGAAGCCGGGCAGCGCCTGCTCGTCGATCTCGAACCGGTCGTAGGTCCAGTCGGTGAGACCGAGCTCGGCGTACGCGGCCCGGTGCAGGACCGGGGAGAGCGAGTGGGCGATGGGTGAGCCGAGAACGGCCGCCCGTCGGCGCCCGTCAGTTGAGGGCATTGAACTTTTTCTTGAGCTTCAGGAATTCGTTGTAGTTCTTGGCAAACTCGGTCTTGCTGTTGCCGTCGGTCGCCACGAAGTAGATCCAGCCGTCCGTGGTCGGATGCAGCACGGCTGCCAATGCCTCGGCTCCCGGATTGCCGATCGGGCCAGGGGGGAGGCCTGTTTGCGTGTACGTGTTGTACGGATCGTGGTTCTGCCTGATCTCCTTCTCAGTGATCTTGATCTCGCTCTGACCCTTGAGATAGTTGTACGACGAGTCGAACTGAATGTAGCGATTGGTCTCGGTGTTCGTCGCCTTGAGGCGGTTGTAGACGACTTCGGCCATCTTTCGGAAGTCGTCGTGCGTCTTACCTTCGGCCTGGACCAGGCTGGCCGTCGTGAGCAGTTCCCAGGCATTGTCCAGGTTGTGCTTCTTGGCGTTGGCCTCGAGATCGAGTTGGTCGTACTCGGACTTGGCCCGCTCGATCATCTTCTTGAGGACGTCCTCCGGCTTCATCCCCTTGACCACGGGGTAGGCCGCCGGGAAGAGGAAGCCCTCCAGCGGGTCCTTGAGTTCGGGGTGGTTCTTGGCCCATTGCGGGAGCCCGAGGCTGCCCGCTTGTTTCTTGGCGACGCCGCCGGTGGTGCCGTCCTTGAGGCCCAGCCTCTTGTCGATCTTCGCGTAGACCACGCTGTTGCGCGTGCCCTCCGGGATGACGAACCGATTCTGGCTCTTCGGGTCAAGCATCAACTTCACGGCCTCGGCGGCGGACATCTGCTTGTTGAGGGCATAGACACCCGCCTGGATCGAGTTCCCCTTGGGGTTCGCAGCCTGCGCCGCGATGAAGGCATCGACGCTCTTGACGACGCCCTTCGCCTTCAGGATGTTGCCGATCTCATTGCCGAAGGCGCGCTCCGGGATCTCCACCTCGACGCTGCCGGAGCCCTGGCCCGAGTAGTCGGGTGCGGCGCCGAACTGTTTCTGCCAGTACGTGTAGCCGACGTAGCCCACCCCGCCGAGACCGCCGGCGATGACCACGGCAACGACGAGGCAGGCGCAGCCGCTGCGGTTCTTCTTCTTGCCCTTGCCACGGCGTTCGCCGCCGCCTCGGCCGCCCCTGCGACCGTCGCGCGGATCGTCGTCGTACTCGTCATCGTCGTCACGGGGGTCCCGGCCGCCGCGGTCGTCGTCGACACCCGTGAAGAAGGGGTGCGTCTCCTCCTGGGGTACGTCCGGGTCCCAGTCGGGGTTCTGTGGTGGGGCCTGCGCGGGCCCGGCCTCACGTCGGCCCGGCGGCTGCGGCGGCGGGTACGCATCGGGCGTGCCGTAGTTGTCGTGCGATTCGCCGTAGCCGTTCGTTCCGTTCCCGTACGGATCGCCCGGAGGGGCGCCGTACGGCATCGCGGCCTGCTGGCCGGTGTCCCAGCCGCCGTTGTACTGCGGCTGGGGGGCTTGCTGCGCGTACGGGTCCTGCTGCGGCTGCTGCGCGTACGGGTCCTGCTGCGGCTGCTGCGGATGCTGCGCGTACGGGTCCTGCTGCGGCTGCTGCGGATGCTGCGCGTACGGGTCCTGCTGCGGCTGCTGTGGCTGCTGCGCGTACGGGTCCTGCTGCGGCTGCTGTGGCTGCTGCGCGTACGGGTCCTGCTGAGAGCCGTATTGCTGGTGCTGCGGGTATGCCTGCTGCGGCGGCTGCTGGGCGTAGGGGTCCTGCGGGCCGCCGTACTGGCTCTGGCCGTGGGCGGCCTGCTGGCCTCCCCGTCCCTGGTCCCCGTACAAGGGGTCCTCGGGATGCCACGGTTCGGAGCCGGGGCCCCGGCCATACTCAGTCATCGATCCCCTAGAGCCGCGAGACGACATTCCGTCTCTTTGCTGTGCGGTGTTTGTTCGAACACCGCCGCATCGCGCGGAACGTTACCGTATCGCGATCAGACAACCACTTCGACGCCCTCGCCCGGAGCTTTACCCGATGCTCGTTCGGACTCCAGAGCGTTCTGCAGGATCACCACAGCGGCAGCCTGATCGATGACAGACCGGCCCTTCTTGGACTTCACGCCCGAGGCGCGCAGTCCCTGACTCGCCGTCACTGTGGTCATCCTCTCGTCCACCAATCGCACCGGAATGGGTGCGACCGAGCGGGCGACCTCCTGGGCGAAGAGCCGGACCTTGGCCGCTGCGGGCCCTTCACCGCCGCCCAGAGACCTCGGCAGGCCGATGATGATCTCGATCGGCTCGTACTCCTCGACGATCTGGCCCAGCCGCCGGTGGGCGGCCGGGACGTCACGTCCCGGCACGGTCTCCACCGGCGTGGCGAGGATCCCGTCGGGGTCGCACGAGGCGACCCCGATCCGGGCGTCCCCGACATCGATCGCGAGACGACGTCCGCGGCGCATCTGAGTCACTCCCGCCGTCACGCCGTCTCGGTGACGAGGCGTTCGACCGCGGCGATGGCCTCGCCGATGGTGGCCGGGTTCTGGCCGCCGCCCTGGGCGACGTCCGGCTTGCCGCCGCCTCCGCCGCCGAGGGTCTTGGCGGCCGTGCGGACCAGGTCGCCGGCCTTGAGTCCGCGCTCGCGGGCGGCCTCGTTGGTGGCGATGACGGTCAGCGGGCGGCCATTGGCCGTGGTGAACAGGGCCACGACGGCAGCGCGGCCGCCCTGGATGCGCCCGCGGACGTCGAGGACCAGCTTGCGCAGGTCGTCGGACGAGGTGCCGTCCGGCACCTGACCGGTGACGACGGCGACACCGCGGACATCCTTGGCGGACTCGACGAGCCCGGCAGCTGCCTGCAGGACCTTCTCCGCGCGGAACTTCTCGATCTCCTTCTCGGCGTCCTTCAACTTGCCGAGCATGGCGGAGACCTTCTCCGGAAGCTCCTCGGGGCGGCCCTTGACCAGCTCCTGGAGCTGGGCGACGACCGTGTGCTCCCTGGCGAGGAAGTTGTACGCGTCGACGCCCACGAGGGCCTCGATACGGCGCACACCGGAGCCGATGGACGATTCGCCGAGCAGCTTCACCAGACCCAGCTGGGCGGTGTTGTGGACGTGCGTACCGCCGCACAGCTCCTTGGAGAAGTCGCCGATGGTGACGACGCGGACCCGCTCGCCGTACTTCTCGCCGAACTCGGCGATGGCGCCCTGCTTCTTGGCCTCGTCGATGGACATGACCTCGGCCTGGACGTCGAGCTCCCGGGAGAGGACCTCGTTGATCTTCTGCTCGACGTCGGTGAGGACCGTGCCGGGGACGGCGGCGGGCGAACCGAAGTCGAAGCGGAAGCGGCCCGGGGAGTTCTCCGAACCGGCCTGGGCGGCCGTCGGGCCCAGTGCGTCGCGCAGCGCCTGGTGCGTGAGGTGCGTGGCGCTGTGGGCGCGGGCGATGGCGCGGCGGCGGGTGTTGTCGATGGCGGCGTAGGCGGAGGCGCCGACCGTCACCTCACCGACCTGGACCGTGCCCTTGTGGACGGAGACGCCCGGGACGGGCTGCTGGACGTCGCGCACCTGGATGACGGCGCCGGTGTCGAGCCGGATCCGGCCCTGGTCGGCGAGCTGGCCACCGCCCTCGGCGTAGAACGGGGTGCGGTCGAGGACGACCTCGACGTCGTCGCCCTCCGTGGCGGCGGGCGAGGGCACACCGTCGACGAGGAGGCCGACGACGGTCGACTCGCCCTCGGTGGACATGTACCCGGTGAACTCGGTGGTGCCGGAGTGGTCGGCCACCTGGCGGTAGGCGGACAGGTCGGCGTGGCCGGTCTTCTTGGCCTTGGCGTCGGCCTTGGCGCGGTCCCGCTGTTCCTTCATCAGGCGGCGGAAGCCGTCCTCGTCCACGGCGAGGCCCTGCTCGGCGGCCATCTCCAGGGTGAGGTCGATCGGGAAGCCCCAGGTGTCGTGGAGCAGGAACGCCTTGTCGCCGGCGAGGACCTTGCCGCCGGCGGCCTTGGTCTCGGTGACGGCGGTGTCGAGGATGTTGGTGCCGCCCTTGAGGGCCTTCAGGAAGGCGGCCTCTTCGGCGAGGGCGACGGTCTCGATGCGCTTGCGGTCGGTGATCAGCTCCGGGTACTGCTGGCCCATCGCCGTGATGACCGTGTCGACGAGCTCGGCGACGACCGGGCCGGTGGCGCCGAGGAGGCGCATGTTGCGGACGGCGCGGCGCATGATGCGGCGCAGCACGTAACCGCGTCCCTCGTTGCCGGGGGTGACGCCGTCGCCGATGAGCATGACGGACGTACGCATATGGTCGGTGACGACCCGGAGGGAGACGTCCGAGGTGTGGTTGTCGCCGTAGCGCACCCCGGTCAGCTCGGTGGCCTTCTCGATGACGGCCATCGAGGTGTCGATCTCGTACAGGTTCTGCACGTCCTGCAGAATCATCGCGAGGCGCTCGAGGCCCAGACCCGTGTCGATGTTCTTCGACGGCAGGTCGCCGAGGATCGGGAAGTCCTCCTTGCCGTCGCCGGCGCCCCGCTCGTACTGCATGAAGACCAGGTTCCAGATCTCCACGTACCGCTCGTCGTTGACCGCCGGGCCGCCCTCGACGCCGAACTCGGGGCCGCGGTCGTAGTTGATCTCGGAGCAGGGGCCGCACGGGCCGGGGACGCCCATGGACCAGAAGTTGTCCTTCTTGCCCAGGCGCTGGATGCGCTCGGCCGGGACGCCGATCTTGTCGCGCCAGATCTGCTCGGCCTCGTCGTCGTCGAGGTAGACCGTGATCCACAGCCGCTCGGGGTCGAGACCGAAACCGCCGTCCGCCACGGAGCTGGTGAGAGCCTCCCAGGCGTAGCTGATGGCGCCTTCCTTGAAGTAGTCGCCGAAGGAGAAGTTGCCGCACATCTGGAAGAAGGTGCCGTGCCGGGTGGTCTTGCCGACCTCTTCGATGTCCGGAGTACGCACACACTTCTGCACGCTGGTGACGCGCGGGGCCGGCGGCTTGACCTCGCCGAGGAAGTACGGCTTGAAGGGAACCATGCCCGCGGGGACCAGCAGCAGAGTCGGGTCGTCCGCGATGAGCGACGCCGAAGGCACGACGGTGTGCCCGCGCTCCTCGAAGAAGCTCAGCCAGCGGCGACGAATTTCAGCCGACTCCATCAGTGGTCCTCATTCCGGTTGTACGAGTTGTAGGGGAGCTTGCGGAGTCGGCGGCCGGGGCGGGCTCGGCCGCCTCGACCGCGAAGTGACGCTGCAGGGGGAGTTCGGGGTCGACCGGCGCCTCAAGGCCCAGCGCCTCGCCCAGTTCGGCCTCGCGCCGGACCATGCCGTCGCGGACGTCGAGGGCGAAGTCCTTGAGCTTGTGACCGCTCTCGATCGCCCTGTCGGCGGCGCGCGCCGCGAGGCTCTCGGGGGTCAGCTGCCTGAGCTTCCGGTTGACCTTGGTGGTGGCCCAGACGCCGGCGGCTGCGCCGGCGGTGAACCAGAACGTACGGCGGAACATCGCTGCGTCAGTCCTTCGATCCGCGGGAGTTTCTGCCGCCCTGCTTCTTGGCTCGCGCGGACGGCACCGTGCGGCCGACGATCACCGTGCGTCGGGATGCCCGGCGGGCCGGCTCGGCTTCCGGAGCGGTCCGGCGGCCGATGGCCTGCCGTACTCCGTAACCGAAGGCGGCGACCTTGACCAGCGGTCCGCCGAAGGTCGATGCGACAGTCGTGGAGAGCGCCGAGGCGTTGGAGGTGACCTCCTGGACATCCGTCGCGATCGCGTCGACCTTGTCGAGCTGCGTCTGCGCGGAGCGCACGGTCGCGGACGCGTCGGCGAGCAGCGGTACGGCCTGCTCGGTCACGTCCGCCACGAGTTTGGTGGTCGCCCTGAGCGTCTGGGCCAGCCTCACCAGGACGACGGCGAGGAACGAGACCAGGATCGCCCAGAAGACGGCCACCAGGATCCCGGCCACCTCTCCACCGGACACAGTGCACCGCTCTCTGGCTTGTCGAATCGTCGTCTCCCGACCCTATCGCGCCGGGGGCCACGCCCCCTACCGCATTACTGGTGGGCGGGGCCGTAGTTGCACAAAGGAGATCGTACGGAGAGCTTTCGTGCCAGTACTCTGCGTGCTTCATGCGACGCTCTCAGCGCCCCTCCCCCACCCCCGACGATCCGGGCCGAGACACCGCGGCACGCGGTGGCGAGGGCGCTGGCGGGCCGGCCCGTGGACCGGCCGGGCCCGGAGGGGCAGCGGCCGGGACCCGTGCCCGCGCCGGACGGCGGAACGCGGAAGCCCGCCGCCTCCCCGACATCGGGGAGGGGCGGGCCTGAGCGCTGGTGAAAGCGGCTACGCCTGGATCAGCGGGCGTAGTACTCGACGACGAGCTGCTCGTCGCAGATCACCGGGATCTCCTTGCGGTTCGGGTCCCGGTCCAGGCGGAAGGCCAGGGCCTTCAGGTTCACCTGCAGGTAGCGCGGGGTCTCGCCGTCGGGGGCGTAACCACCCTCGCGGGCCACCTGGAAGGGGTGCTTGTCGCGGCTGCGCTCGCGGACCATCACGATGTTGTCGGGACGGACGCGGAACGACGGCTTGTCGACCTTGCGGCCGTCGACCTCGATGTGGCCGTGCACGACCATCTGACGGGCCTGGTAGATCGTGCGGGCGATGCCCGAACGCAGGACCAGCGCGTCGAGACGGCGCTCGAGCTCGACGACGAGCGCCTCGCCCGTCTTGCCCTCGGCCTTCTTGGCGCGGTCGTACGCGCGCGCCATCTGGCGCTCGCTGATGTCGTACTGGGCGCGCAGACGCTGCTTCTCGAGCAGACGGACCTTGTAGTCCGAGTTCTGCTTGCGGCCACGGCCGTGCTCGCCCGGCGGGTAGGGGCGGGCCTCGAAGTACTTGACGGCCTTCGGCGTCAGGGCAATGCCGAGCGCACGGGACTTCTTGACCTTGGGACGCGACTGGTTAGGCACGTTCTCCAGACCTCCGTTGTGGGTTAGGTTAGGCTCACCTTACTCAAGGAGATCGTATGTCTCGCCCTGGGAACACCACACACGTCACGGACAGCACTGACAGCGTCGACGCCACCGAGGGCGTCGATACGACGGAGGACCGATCAGATCGTGGTCAGCCGCGTCCCAGCGGGCTTGAAAACACTCGGTTGCCGTCAGCAGCCGAGCGCACACGAACTCTCGTACAGAGTACCTGTTCGGCGGTACTGCTCATCCCCGGGATGAGCACTGCGGCCTTCGACCAGCTGATTCCACTGGACCGGAGCGTGGGCCCCGAAGGGGATCTGTTCCTCGAATTCCCTGCCGATTCCCCGGCCGTACAAGCCGCGGCACATGCCCAGGACGATGAGTTGACCGCTGTGCTGGAGATCACGGACGTCGCTCCGGTCTCGGTGCCGCACCGCATCCGCGGCCGCGGCCGGGTCGCCGGCCGGCTCACGCCCGTACCCGGGATGGCCGGGCCGGGCCGGATGATGCTGCGGCTGGAGACGGGTGAGGCGTACGTCGACGATCTGTGGGGCGCGCAGGGCGTCGAGCCGGCGGAGTTCCGTGACGCCACCGCGGACCCGCTCGTCGCCCACGAGGCGGAGCTGCTGCAGCATCTGCACGCGGCGCACGGCGAACAGCTGGACATGCTGTGCGGGCTGCTGGGCGAGCGGACGGACGGACACTGCGCGTCGCACACGCCGCCCTCCGTCGTCCCGGTCGCACTCGACCGCTTCGGGCTGCGGGTGCGGTTCTGCGAGGCGGACGGGCGGTGCTTCGACGCCCGCTTCGACTTCCCCGAACCGGTGCGCGACATGGTCGGGCTGCACCGGGCCATGCACACGCTGTTCGAGGCGGCGGCCCACTGAGCGTGCGCCTCAGAGCCTGTCGGGTGACCTTCGATCGGAAAGCGGACGCAGTCTGGTGCGTGCGATTCCAAGGCGCCGGAAGACCCTCGGATGGAGTCTCCCCTGCTCGAACGAAGCTGAGAGCTTGGGGAAGGAGCTACTAGTGCCGTGACCGGCAATGTTTGCCCCATGAGGAGCGTCGTCCAGTGCGTGCGATCGCAAGGCGGCCGGAAGTCCTTGAGTGGGGTCTCCCCTGCTCGAACGAAGTTGAGAGCTTGGGGAAGGAGCTACCAGGACTTTTGGCCAACGCGGCGAGCGGGCGTGCTGGGCGGCGTGACGGGGCAAAGCTTGCCGGGAGGGGCACTAGGGCGTTTCGGCAACGTGGAAGCGTGCGTGCCAGGGCGTGGCCGCCCGATCAGAGGTCACCCGACAGGCTCTGAGGCGTCCGCCGCGCCATCGGAGCCGCCGCGGCCGAGCCGCTCGCGGACCCGGTCCACCACGTCCGCGTACCGCGCCTCCGCGCCGTACCGCGTGGGCCGGTAGTAGTGCCTGTCGCGGACGGCATCGGGGGCGTATTGCTGGGCGGCGATCCCGCCGGGGACGTCATGCGGATAGACGTAGCCCTGTGCGTGCCCCAGCGCGGCGGCGCCCTTGTAGTGGCCGTCGCGCAGATGGGCCGGGACCGGGCCGGCCAGCCCCTTCCGTACGTCCTCCTGGGCCGCGAAGATCGCGAGCGTCGCCGCGTTGGACTTGGGGGCGAGCGCCAGCGCGATCGTGGCATGGCTGAGGGTGAGCGCCGCCTCCGGAAAACCGATCAGGGCCACGGCCTGGGCGGCAGCGACCGCCGTGGGCAGGGCCGTCGGGTCGGCGAGGCCGATGTCCTCGCTGGCGGAGATCATCAGCCGCCGGGCGATGAACCGGGGGTCCTCCCCCGCCTCGATCATCCGGGCCAGATAGTGCAGCGCGGCATCCACGTCGGAGCCGCGGATCGACTTGATGAGGGCGCTCGCCACGTCGTAGTGCTGGTCGCCGTCCCGGTCGTACTTCACCGCTGCCCGGTCGACGGTCGCCTCGACGGTCTGGAGAGTGATTTCCTTCTCCTGCATGGCCAGCGCCGCGCCGGCCGCTGCCTCCAGCGCCGTCAGCGCGCGCCGCGCGTCTCCCCCGGCGATGCGCAGCAGATGCGCCTCCGCATCCTCGGGCAGGGTGACCGCGCCACCGAGTCCGCGCTCGTCGGTCAGGGCACGGTGCATGAGAGCGCGCAGATCGTCGTCGGTGAGCAATTCGAGGGTGAGAAGCAGCGAGCGCGACAGCAGCGGCGAAATGATCGAGAAGTACGGGTTCTCGGTCGTCGCGGCGATGAGCGTCACCCAGCGGTTCTCCACGGCCGGTAGCAGGGAGTCCTGCTGGGCCTTGGAGAAGCGATGGATCTCGTCGAGGAAGAGAACGGTCTCCTTGCCATAGCCGCCGGTGGCCCGGCGGGCGCCCTCGATGACGGCCCGCACTTCCTTGACGCCCGCGGTGATCGCAGAGAGCTCGACGAAACGCTTGTTGGTGGCCTTGCTGACCACGTACGCCAAGGTCGTCTTGCCGATGCCGGGCGGCCCCCAGAGGATCACCGACGACGGGCCGGCGGGCCCGCCGCTCCCCTCGCCGACCAGGCGGCGCAGCGGCGAGCCCGGCTTCAGCAGATGCTGCTGGCCGACGACCTCATCGAGCGTACGGGGACGCATCCGCACAGCGAGTGGGCTGCTGGACGGGTCCTTCTCCTGGCGGTCTTCGGCGGCTGCGGTAAAGAGGTCGGGCTCCACGATGTGAAAGCCTATGTCACGGTGACAACGCCGCCGGGCCGGTCCCCGCCCGGGACCTGCCGGTTCAGCTGGTCCAGAAGTCCCACCAGCGGGTCAGGATCAGCATGCCGATGATGCCGACCCAGAGGACCGGCGGAACCCAGTGGAACTCCGTCAGTCCGTTGCGCAGCCAGTTCGGCGCGGGAAGGATCCGGTGCTTGATGTTGTGCGTGGTGACGTAGCAGAACATGAAGATCGTGGCGACCCACGCCAGGCAGCACCACAGGCAGAGCGAGTTGATGTTGTAGAGCGACTGGTACTGCAGCCAGGTGCAGAAGCCGACTCCGAACAGGGTGCCCGCGTTGAGTCCGAGCCAGTACCAGCTGCGGAACCGGGCCCCGGCGAGCAGTGCCATGCCGATCCCGATGACCACCGAGTACGTGGCGAGTCCGAGCATCGGATTCGGGAACCCGAAGACGGACGCCTGCTCGCTCTTCATGATGTTGCCGCACGAGACCACGGGGTTGAGGCTGCAGCCCGGGGTGAAGGAGGGGTCTTCGAGCAGTTTGAACTTGTCGATCGTGATGACCCAGGCGGCGAGGAGCCCGGCAGCGCCTGTGATCACCAGCAGCAGTGCGAACGCGCGACTGCCGCCGATGGTCCTCTTCCCACCGTCCTCGTCCTGGTCGGATGAGGGATGGTCAACCGCTGCAGTCGTCATGTCGCCGTTCCGTCAGTGAGTGGCCTGCTGGGCATGGTCATTGTGCCGCACCACCGCTCGGGTCAACCGTTCGGTGGACATAAACATGTACATGTACGCCCCCTGGACGCGGCACTCGGTGTGATCGGCTCCCCCGAACTCGTGCTGCTCGGCGAGCCGACCACCGGTGTCGATCCGACGGCCCGCCGATGGTTCCGGGAGCTGATCCGACTCCCGGCCGCGGAGGGCACCACGATCGTGCGCAGCCGGGAGTACGGGAAGGTCAAGGTGGTCCGGGGCGCCTGGTGCGCCTGGTGCGCCTGGTGCGCCGGCGGACCGGTCCTGTACCTGCTGACGTTCCGCTGGAAGAGCCGACGCGACGACTGGCTCCGGCCGCCCCTCACCACGCCCTGTGCCCGCCCGGCGGACCGGGCGGGCACAGGGGAAACGGTGGATCAGGCCAGCTTCTGCTGGATCTCGGCGACCAGCGCGTCGAGCGCGACCGGTTGCTGCTCGCCCGACTCCATGTCCTTGAGCTGAACCACGCCGTCGGCGAGGTCGCGCTCACCGGCGACGACGGTCAGGCGCGCACCGGACCGGTTGGCGCTCTTCATCGCCCCCTTGAGACCGCGGCTGCCGAACGCGAAGTCGGCGGCCACGCCCAGCTTGCGAAGCTCCGTCACCTTGGCGAACAGCACCCTGCGGGCCTCCTCGCCGAGCGGCACCGCGAAGACGCTGGTGGACGCGGGCAGTTCGAGCTCGATGCCCTCCGCCTCCAGCGCGAGCACCGTACGGTCCACGCCGAGCGCCCAGCCGACCGACGGGAGCGCCGGGCCGCCGATCATCTCGGACAGGCCGTCGTAGCGGCCGCCGCCGCCCACCGCGGACTGCGAGCCGAGTCCGTCGTGGACGAACTCGAAGGTGGTGCGGGTGTAGTAGTCGAGGCCGCGGACGAGCTTCTCGTCGTCCTCGTACGCGACACCGGCGGCGGTCAGCAGGTCGCGGACCTCCTCGTGGTACGCCTTGCACGCGTCGCACAGGTAGTCGCGCAGCACCGGGGCGCCGACCAGCTGCTTCTGCACCTCGGGGCGCTTGTCGTCGAGGACCCGCAGCGGGTTGAGCTCGATGCGGCGGCGGGTGTCGTCGTCCAGGTCGAGATCGCGCAGGAAGCCCTGAAGGGCGTCCCGGTAGACGGGGCGGCATTCCTTGTCGCCCAGCGAGTTCAGCAGGATCCGGAAGTTCTGCAGGCCCAGGGAACGGTAGGCCTGGTCGGCCAGGATGATCAGTTCGGCGTCCAGTGCCGGGTCCTCCGCACCGATCGCCTCGGCGCCGACCTGCGAAAAGTGCCTGTAGCGGCCCTTCTGCGGGCGCTCGTAGCGGTAGTACGAGCCGGAGTACCAGAGCTTGACCGGCAGGTTGCCGAGCTTGTGGAGGTTGGCCTCCAGTGCGGCGCGCAGCACGGACGCGGTGCCCTCGGGGCGCAGCGCGAGCTCGGAGCCGCCCTTGGTGGTGAGGGTGTACATCTCCTTGGACACGATGTCGGTGGACTCACCGACACCGCGCGAGAAGAGCGCGACGTCCTCGAAGCCGGGCGTCTCGATGTAGCCGTAGCCGGAGTTCTTCAGGGGTGCGGAGATCGCCTCGCGCACCGCGAGATACTTCGCGGAGTCGGGCGGGGTCAGGTCGTACGTGCCCTTGGGGGCTTTGAACGTGCTCACAGTCTGTCTCTCGTCACATTCCTCGTCGGGGCGCGTCCATACCGTGCAGATACGGGTTCGTTGCGCGCTCGCGGCCGATGGTCGTCTGGGGGCCGTGGCCGGACAGCACCACGGTCGAGTCGTCGAGCGGCAGGCACACGCGGGCCAGCGACTCGAGCAGCTCGGCGTGGTCGCCGCCGGGCAGGTCGGTGCGTCCGACGGAGCCGGCGAAGAGCAGGTCGCCCGAGAAGAGCACCTGCGGAACATCCGCGGCCTCGGGCATCCTGAACGTCACCGACCCCTTGGTATGGCCGGGCGCATGCGCGACACCGAACTCCAGACCGGCCAGCTTCAGGAGGGCGCCGTCGCTCAGCTCCTTGACGTCGTCCGGCTCCCCCACCGTCAGCTCGCCCATGAGCGGCATCCCGATGGAGCGGCCGAGGGCCTTCTCCGGGTCGCTCATCATGTACCGGTCCTGGGGGTGAATCCAGGCAGGGACGTCATGCGCGCCGCACACCGGGACGACGGAGGCGACATGGTCGATGTGGCCATGGGTGAGCACGACGGCGACGGGCTTCAGCCGATGCTTCTTCAGCGTCTCCTCGACTCCTTGCGTGGCCTGGTGGCCCGGGTCGATGATCACGCACTCCTCGCCTGCGGCGGGGGCGACCAGGTAGCAATTGGTCCCCCAGGCCCCGGCGGGGAACCCGGCAATGAGCACGATCGTCCTTAATGGTCGTCCGACGGAGGGCTGCGGTGACCGCGACCGAGGGGGTCGCGGCAGTTCAGAGCCTACCGGCGCTCCTCATTCCACAGCTAACCCATATACGGTACGGGCAACCCAAGCCCGATCAGACGACGTACAAGGAGATCACCCGGTGGTCAGCAGCGATCAGCGGCGGCGGCAGCTCGCCAGGGAGAAGTTCGAGCGGCAGCAGCAGCGCCGGGAGGAGTCCCGCCGGAGGACGAGGCGGCTCACCGTCGTCATCACATCGGCGCTGGCCGTGGTGGCGGTCGTCGGGGCTGCCGCGTACGTCTCCGTCGGCAGCGACGACAAGGACAAGAAGAGCGACGCGGCGGCGAGCGCGAGCCCGTCCGCGTCGCCCTCGGCAAGCGAGAGCAGTGCGCCCGAGCCTGCGATGAAGATCGACAAGAAGGCGAAGTACACGTTCTCGCTCAAGACGAGCCAGGGCGACATCGCGTTCACGATGGACGCGGCGAAGACCCCGCACACGACGAACTCGTTCAAGTCCCTCGCCGACAAGGGCTTCTTCGACGGTACGAAGTGTCACCGGCTGACCACACAGGGCATCTTCGTCCTGCAGTGCGGTGACCCGAAGGGCGACGGCACGGGCGGCCCCGGCTACACGATCCCGGACGAGAACCTGACCGCGCTGGGCAAGGCGGGCAAGGACGGCACGGTGACGTTCCCCGCGGGCACGGTGGCGATGGCCAACACCTCACAACCGCACACCGGCGGCAGCCAGTTCTTCCTGGTGTACAAGGACAGCAAGCTGCCTCCGGCCTACACGCCGTTCGGCACGATGGACGCCGCCTCGCTGAAGGCCGTGCAGGAGGTCGGGACCGCGGGTGTCACCGGCGGTGCTGCCGACGGTGCTCCGAAGAAGACAGTCACCATCTCCAAGGCGGCCGTCGACAAGGTCTGATCCGACACCGAGGGCCTGACCGGCGGTGCCGGCCCGGCCCTCGGTGCGCGGCCGAAGAATTTCGGCCGCGCTGAGTGCGGACAGCCGGGCGGCCGGTCGCCTAGATTGGCGTTGTGCAGGGCGGGCGCGGCCCGCCCCAGGAAACTGTGGACGATGCCGGGGGGCGAACCCTCTCACAGGCATCAGGTGGAGGAGGCGCTGTGAGCAGCGACCCGTGGGGCCGTGTCGACGAGACGGGCACCGTGTACGTGCGTACAGCCGATGGCGAACAGGTCGTCGGATCGTGGCAGGCCGGTTCTCCCGAGGAGGCTCTGGCTTACTTCGAGCGCAAGTACGAGGGCATCGTGGTCGAGATCGGCCTCCTCGAACGGCGGGTGAAGACCACCGACCTGTCGGCGAAGGACGCGACGGCCGCCATCGAGCATCTGCGTCAGCAGGTCGACGAGCATCACGCCGTCGGCGACCTCGACGCGCTCCGGAGGCGGCTCGACGCGCTGGTCGCGACGGTCGACTCCCGTCGCGAGGAGCGCAAGGCCCAGAAGGCGAAGCAGACCGACGAGGCGAAGCACGCCAAGGAGGCGCTGGTCGCCGAGGCCGAGGAGCTGGCGCAGAGCGAGCAGTGGCGCTCCGCGGGCGAGCGGCTGCGGGCACTCGTCGACACGTGGAAGGGCCTGCCGCGGCTCGACCGCAAGTCGGACGACGAGCTGTGGCACCGCTTCTCGCACGCGCGCTCGGCGTTCTCCAAGCGCCGCAAGGCGCACTTCGCCTCGCTGGACGCCCAGCGCGAGGAGGCCCGCAAGGCCAAGGAGAAGCTGGTCGTCGAGGCCGAGGCGCTCTCCGGTTCCACGGACTGGGGAACGACGGCTGCGCGTTACCGCGACCTGATGACGGAGTGGAAGGCGGCGGGCCGCGCCCAGCGCGAGGCCGAGGACGATCTGTGGAACCGTTTCCGCGGTGCGCAGGACGTCTTCTTCGCCGCCCGCAGCGAGGTCTTCGCCGAGCGGGACGCGGAGCAGGGCGAGAACCTCAAGCTGAAGGAGGAGCTCGCGGTCGAGGCCGAGAAGCTGGTGCCGGTGAAGGACCTGAAGGCGGCCAGGGCCGCGTTCCGTGCCCTCAACGAGCGCTGGGAGGTCATCGGCCACGTGCCGCGCGACGCCCGCCCGAAGGTCGAGGGGCGGATGCAGGCGGTGGAGCGGGCGCTCCAGGAGGCCGAGGAGTCGGAGTGGCGCCGGACGAACCCGGAGGCGCGTGCGCGCGCCGCGGGTCTGACCGGGCAGCTGCAGGCGGCCGTCGACAAGCTGCGTACGCAGATCGACACGGCGCGCGCCGCGGGCAACAACGCCCGCGCCGACAAGCTGGCCCGTGAACTGGAGGGCCGTCAGGCCCTGCTGGACCAGGCGCTGAAGGGCCTGGAGGAGTTCGGCGGCTGACAGCTGTGGTCAGACAGCCCGAAGGGCCCTCCGTCGGGGCGAATTCGAGGGGTCGTTGCAACACGTGGTCGGTTGATCAGGCTGCGAGCAGTTTAGACAGGCGCTCGGCTGGGGTTTCCCAGCCGAGCGTTT
>NZ_JBSFYR010000025.1:0-90657 GCF_053599875.1 Streptomyces sp. NPDC005151
CTTCGAGCTTGGTCGCAAGACGATCTACCAGGGGTCCCGTTCCTCATTCACACCGGGGTTGCATCGCAGGTCACAGCCCTAACGCACCGGTGTTGACGTCCACATGCGCTGGTGATCTCCCCGGCATCCGCCCACAGCAGTAGGTTCCCCTCATGCGAATAGGCCACCTGCTGGGCACGGGACGATCTGCCGATGTGTACGCGATGGACGAGGCGTGGGTCCTGCGCCGCTACCGCGACAGCAGTGACGCCAGACCGGAGTTGGCCGTGATGTCCTACCTCTCGGCCTTCGGCTACCCGGTCCCCCGCCTCGGCCCGATCCCGGCCGCCGCCACCCCCTCCGACCTCGTGCTGCAACGCCTGACCGGCCCGACCATGCGGGAGTCCCTGCTCTCCGGCGCACTCACCGGGGACGAGGGAGCCGCGATCCTCGCCGGTCTCCTCACCGACCTGCACACGATCCCGGCCAGGCTCTCCCCGGATCCCGAGGACCGGATCCTCCACCTGGACCTGCACCCGGACAAGGTGATGCTGACGCCCGACGGCCCGGTGGTGATCGACTGGCGGACCGCCGCGGAGGGGCCGCCCGCCCTGGACCGGGCCATGTCGTCGCTGATCCTGGCCCAGGTGGCGGTCGACCGCACCTCCCCGCAGGCAACGGGCGCGCGCTCCCTGCTCACCGCTCTGCTCCCCCGCCTCGCCGACCGGGGCGGCATCCCGGGCGCCCAGCTGGCCCAGGCGGTCTGTCGCCGCGCGGCGGACCCGAACCTGACGCAGGACGAACGGGAGTCCATCGACGAAGCGGCGGACCTGATCAGCGCATGGGCAGGATGAGGCCTTCGCCTCCGGATAGGCCACCGTCGCCTCGAACCCGATCGGCCGGTACAGCTGCACGCACGAACGCAGCGACACCACCCGGTGCCCATGGGGCAGGGTGGTGTCGCGTACCTTGCGCGCGAAGTTGCCGAAGCTCATCACCGAACGCTATTCGGTCAGCAGCAGGCCCTTCTCGTCCTACAGCGGTCGCGCGAATGTCTCCTCGAAGACCGCGATGATCAGACTGCGGACGTCCTCACCGCTCATCCCCTCCTCGTGCGCCCGGCACATCCAGTCCGTGAGCCCGGCACGCAGCGGGGAATCGGGGCTGGTCCGGGGCTCGGCCAGGGGGTGCGTGATGAACGTCCCCGCACCCTGGCGGACCTCGACGAGACCGGCCCGTTCCAGTTCCCGGTACGCCTTCAGCGTGGTGTTCGGGTTCACTTTGGTGGCCGCGGCCACCTGTGCCGCGGTGGGCAAGCGGTCACCCACGGCCAACACGCCCATGCGCAAGGCCCGTTCGACCTGCCGGACGATCTGCAGGTAGGTGGGGACGCCGCAGCGGCGGTCAATGCGGAACACCATCACTTCGCCCACTTCGCTCCCCCCCTTTCCTGCCGTCCCTGTCCTCCCGCACCGCGGCGGACGGCGTCCTCCGCGTGCGGCGCCCTTCCAGCCTATGCCGCCGCCCAGTACGGACGACGGTCCGCGAACCGGTGCCTGGAGAAGGCCCGATATGCCCTCTGCCTTGCTCATGCCGCACGCTCCGCTCGCCGGCCGGACTGGGCGCTGGGGGTGAGCAACGGCGGCGTTTCGGGCGAACGGAGATAGGCGAGCAAGATCTCTTCCAGACTGGGTTCCATCGACCGCCAGTCGCCGCACACGGGACCCTCGGTCCGTATCAGGGCGTTGAACTGACGGCCTGTCGTGCGGGTCTCGACCACGGTGTGGAGTGCCAGCCCGGCGGGCAGCTCCCCGGATTCCCCCACCGCTCCGGTGACCAGCTTGTGGCGCGCCATCAGCTCGTCTGTCTCACCGGCCATCCGGATCCGCCCGCCGGAGACGACCAGCAGGTAGTCGCACATGTCCTCCACTTCGGTGAGCATGTGGGACGACATCAGTACGCTCGTGCCGCGCTCGGCGGCCTCGGCCATCAGCAACGCGCTCATCTCGTCCCGGGCGAGCGGATCGAGATCGGCCATCGGCTCGTCCAGCAGCAGGTCGGGCCGCTTGCCGAAGGCGAGCGCGAACGCCACCCGGGTGCGCTGCCCCCCGGACAGGGTGCCGATCCGGGCATGCGGCGGAACATCGCCGGCCCGCACGATCCGCTCGGCCGCTGCCTGGTCCCAGCGCGGGTTGAGCTCCTGCCCCATCCTGAGCGTCTCGGCGACGGTGAAGCGCTTGAACAACGCCTTCTCCTGGCCGAGGAAGGCGTATCGCGGCATGACGCCGGGAGAGTCCACCGGCACCCCGAACATGCGCAGTTCGCCCGTCGTGCCCTCCACCAGCCGGGTCGCGATGCCCAACAGGGTGCTCTTTCCCGCCCCGTTGGGCCCCACGAGTCCACAGATCCGCCCGGCGGGCAGCCTGAACGAACAGTCCTGAAGCGCCCATCCGCGCCGGTACTTCTTCCCCAGCCCTTGCGCCTCAAGGGCTCACGGGCTCCCGGCGGTGTCCGGAGTGGTCATGTCGGGCACACCCTCCCTCAGAATCAACTAGTCAACTAGTGAAATCATGGTGTTAGCCGCTCATGACTGCCAAACGGCGCCGGGCCGGCCCCCGCGGCCGGCTCCGCATGCGCCCGCGCCCACGGACGTCTCAGCCCCGGCCCCCGAGACGGGTACCGATCTCGAGGAACGTGCCTGGCCCAGCGGTGCCCGGGGCACCGAAAGCGACATGGCCTGGCAGCCGAAATGCACGACGACGAGGTCGAGCCCCGGCGGGCCGAAGAGGCGCTGCCCGTGGATGCCGCCGGCCATGAAGGAGCCGTACGGATCATTCGGGATCCACCACAGGTCGTGGTACGAGAGGGGGCGGGCGCCGCGCACAGATGACACCCCCCCCTCGTCCGGACAAGGAAGAACCCCAGGTCGCGGTGAGTGAGTCCTGGGGTTTCCCTGAGCCGCCTCCGGGATTCGAACCCTGCGGGGGTGTCGGCGGCGTGCCACGTGGACGACGGGGTGGTTCCGCCGGTCGCCGATCCCCGAGCCGGGTCCTTCGGGTGCCCGCCAGGAGCTCCGCTCACGGCACACCGCCATGGGGCCGCGGGCACGCACGGGGGCACGGGCACGCATGGGCCACGGGCACGCTGCCGGAAATCAGCCGACCAGCCAGTTGCAGGACGTCGCGCAGCGTTTCGTCGGCTCGTACAGACCGGGACCGCGCATACGGTGGCTCCCGGTGCCCCATATCGGCCCATAAGCGTCAGTCGTCGCCGACGACTCCGATGTCGATACGTTGCTCTGCCGGGAGCCTAGCCAGTTGCCGAGATGGGTGTCACTCGGGTCGATGGGACGTCTCCATCGGCGGTGTGGCTCTCACCGGTCGCCTGGTGTATTAGTTAGCTTCCTCCTTATTTGTCCGTAGTCAAGAGAAAAAGCGGAAAAGATTCACCACGGATGGAGCGGCCCGGACGCTGCGTGGCGGGTGGTGGCCCGGAGGGCTCGCCGAAGCGATGAAGGAACGCCGACCGCTCCTCCTGCCTACTGGACGTCAGTGTTGCTCTCGGTCAGTACTGGGGTGCTGCCGCAATCGGCCCGAGGTCGGGCTGTGCCCGCAGTTCCACGGTGAGTGGCGCGGCGGCCCCGGCGAGGTCCAGCACCAGGACCTCGTTGGCGCCCGCACGCCACAGGGGCGCCGGGGCGTAGAGGGTGCGCTGGGGGCCCTTCTCGGTCCGCAGGCGGCCGAGGAGGAAGCCGTTGAGCCAGACCAGGGTGCGGTGACTGCCCGGGACGGCGAGGAATGCGTCGGCCGCCTCGGGCAGGTCGACGACGGCGCGGTGGAAGGCGGGGCCGTCGGCGGTCCCGGCGGCAGGGGTTGCGGGCAGGGCCGTCAGGTCGTCGAGGGGAAGCGCTCGGATGTCCCAGCCGAACAGGTGCTGGTAGTCCAGGCGCACGCCGGCGACCAGGCCCTTGCGGTCGGCCAGGTGGGGGCCGTAGTTGACCCGGCCGAAGGGCTCGACGAGGATCTCCAGCTCCGCGCCGCCGTCGGGGATGGTCAGCTCGACGGTCGGGGACAGGTCGTCGCGTTCGAGTACGCCGACCAGGCGCCCGTCGAGGAAAACCTGCGCCAGGTCCCGGATGCCGTCGACGGTCAGCGTGGCCGGACCGCCGGGCCCGGTGATGCGGTGCCGGTAGTGGACGAGCCCGCGATGGTGGCCGAGCTTCTCCATCGGTTCGGGGGCCGGGCGGTGCGTCGCGACGGAGAGAAGGTCCAGGCTGTCGCGTAGGGCCGCGACGGGGGTGGCGGGGACGGTCTGCGGGTCGACCCGCGGCGGCTGGGCGGGCAGTTCGGTGTCCGGCAGCGGCACGTAGCGGCCGATGACCTCGCGGAAGGCGTGGAACTTCTCGGTCAGTTCGCCGGCCTCGCCGATCGGCGCATCGTAGTCGTAGCTGGTGATCGTGGGCATGTAGCCGGGGTCGGTGAGGGTCTTGCCGGTGTGGTTGGCGCCGGCCCACCAACCGAAGTTGGTTCCGCCGTGGCCCATGTAGATGTTGACCGATCCCCCCGCGGCGAGGATCCCGTCGAGCGCCTCGGCGGCATCCGAACTGTCCCGCACGTGGTGGGGGTCGCCGAAGTGGTCGAACCAGCCGTTCCAGAACTCCATGCACACCAGCGGGGCGTCGGGCTGGAACTTGGCGAGGGCGGCGAAGGCCTCGGCGGGACGCGAGCCGAAGTTGGCGGTGGCCAGCACGCCCGGGAGGGTGCCGCCGGCGAGCATGCGCGCCTCCGGGCCGTCGGAAGTGAACAACAGGCAGTCGATGCCCCGCGCGACGAGGCCGTCCTTCAGGTGCTCCAGGTAAGCCGCGTCGTTGCCGTAGCTGCCGTACTCGTTCTCAACCTGGACGGCGACGATCGGGCCGCCGCGCGAGACCTGGAGTTCGGCGAGCACCGGGATCAGCTGGTCGAACCACTGGCCGACCGCGGCCAGGTAGGCGGGGTCGGCGGTGCGCAGGCGCAGGGACTCATCGGCGAGCAGCCAGGCCGGGAGCCCGCCCAGGTCCCATTCGGCGCAGATGTAGGGGCCGGGGCGGGCGATGACGTCGAGGCCGAGCGAGTCGGCCTCGCGGATGAAGGCCGCGACGTCGTGCCAGCCGTCGAAGCGGGCCGGGCCGGGGGCGGGCTGGTGGAAGTTCCAGGCGATGTAGAGCTCGACGGTGTTGCAGCCCATGGCACGCAGGCGCTGCAGCCGGTCGCGCCACAGTTCGGGGTGGATGCGGAAGTAGTGCACAGCGGCGGAGACCACGCGGTGCTCGCGGCCGCCGCGCAGGAAGCGGTGGCCGTCAACGGTCAGGTCGGGTCGCGTGCTCATACGTCGCTGCTTTCGGTCATCGTTGTTTGTATGCGGCGCCAGGCACCGCCTGGGTCGGTGGGGTTTGCGGTTACTTGACGGCGCCTGCGGTGAGACCACTGCGCCAGAAGCGCTGCAGTACGACGAAGGCGACGAGCAACGGGACCAGCGAGACGAACGCCCCGGTGATCGGGAGCATCGGCGGGACGCCGTTGGCGAACTCCGAGCGCCACTGCACCAGGCCGACGGTGACCGGCAGCTTCGAGGCGTCGTTGATCATGAGCGCGGGCAGCAGGTAGTTGTTCCAGACGCTGACGAACTGGAACAGGAAGATCGTCACCAGGGCCGGGGTCATGACCGGCAGCGCGATGCGGAAAAAGGTCCGCTGCTCACCGGCGCCGTCGATGCGCGCCGCCTCCAGCAACTCGTCGGGGACGGACGCCGACGCGTAGATGCGCGAGAGGTAGACGCCGAAGGGGCTGACGAAGCTGGGGAGCAGGACGGCCCAGTAGGTGTCGGTGAGCCGCAGCTCGGCCAGCATCAGGAACAGTGGCAGGGCGAACATCGGCGCCGGGATCAGCACCGAGGCCAGGATCACGTTGAAGATCGCCTCGCGGCCGCGGAACCGGTACTTGGCCAGGGCGAACCCGGCCATGACCGACAGCAGCGTGCTGACCGCCGCGCCGACCAGGCTGTACAGCGCGCTGTTGGCCAGCCAGGAGGAGAAGACCCCGCCCTGGAAGGAGAAGACGCGGTCGAGGTTGCCGCCCAGGTCGAAGTGGGAGAACCAGAGCGGGCTGCCTTGGTGGAGGTATCCCTCGCCCTTGGTCGCCGAGACGAACAGCCACCACAGCGGGATGAGGGTGTACAGGGCCATCAGGCCGAGCAGCGCGTTGACGACCAGGCGGCCGGTGAGTGGGCTGCGGTTGGTGGTCATGCGTCGGCCGTCCTTCGCTGAGTGAACTTCAGGAGCCCGAAGGAGAGGACCAGCGTCACGAGGGCCAGGAGAACCGATTCGGCGGCGGCCAGGTTCGGGTCCGCCTGGGATGCGGTGAGCGCGGTGTTCATGATCGGACTGAACTTGTTGGAGGCGCCGGGTATCCGCGCGGCGGCGAGCACGGCCGGCTCGGTGTAGAGCTGTGCGGTGCCGATGATGGAGAACACTGTTGTGAGGACCAGGGCGGGCCGCACCATCGGGATCTTGACGTACCAGGCCAGGCGCCAGCCGGTGCAGTTGTCGAGGGTCGCGGCCTCGATCACGTCGCCGGGCACGGCCTGCAGCGCCGAGTAGATGATCAGCATGTTGTAACCGGTCCAACCCCAGGTGATCATGTTGCCGATCGACACCGGGATCCAGCCGGCCGACAGGAAGTCGGTGTGGACGCCGATCGCCGACAGCGGCCCGGTGAACGGCGAGAGGTCCTTGACCAGCAGGAACGACCACATCACCGCAGCGATCGCACCGGGCAGCGCGTAGGGCAGGAAGAAGGTCAGCCGGAAGGTCTTCCTGAATCGGGCCGAACGCGAGTCCAGCAGCAGCGCGAGGATCAGGGCCAGCCCGAGCATCACCGGCACCTGGAAGGCACCGAGCAGCGCCACCCGGCCGAGCGAGGCGATGAAGTCGCCGTCGTGGAGAGCGTCGGAGAAGTTGTCGAATCCCGCGAACCGCGTGGTCTGCGCACCGCCGAACAGGCCCTGGCGATCGACCTTGTAGAAGCTCTGATAGATCGCGTATCCGATGGGCGCGAGCATCATCGCGGTGAACAGGAGGCCGAACGGAACCAGGAACCCGGCGGCGTTCAGTGCGGTCCGGCGGCGGCGGCTCGGCCCTGCCACCACGCGCGCGGGCGCGGGTGTGGGCGGTGATGCTGTCTGGGTGCTCATGGTGTCGTTCCTCGCGCGGTTGCGGTATGGACGGGGGCGGGCCCCGCGGTGCCGCACCCCCAAGCGGCACCGCGAAACCCTCGGGCGACCTGACGTCCCCCCGACATCAGCCGCCGGTCACGGAGAGCCCCAGGCTCTTGATCTTCTCGACGGTCTTCTGCTGAACCGTGGCAGTAGCCTGGGTGTAGCTCCCCTTGCCGATCGCGTCCGAGTAGTCCGCCTCGACCTGACCGAACGTCGGCCCGACGACCCAGGTGGTGGGGATGTTCGCCGCGGACTGCTTGAAGACGTCGTAGATCTTCTGTCCGCCGAAGTAGGGGTCGCCCTGGGACAGCAGCGGGTTGTCCAGACCGGCCTTCGCCGCCGGGTACAGGCCGCCGACCTTGATGCCGGTGCTGACCGCGTCCGGGTCACTGGACAGGAACGCGGCGAACCGCGCGGCCTCCTTGGGCGTCTTGCAGCCGGTCAGGACTGAGGTGGCGGAACCGCCGGAGTTCGCGCTGGTCCGGTCGCCTGCGGTCCAGGTCGGCATCGGGGCCACGGCCCACTTGCCGGCGAGGTCCTTGAGGTCCCCCTTGATGCCCGGGACGGCCCAGGCGGCGTTGACGAAGGTCATGACCTTGCCGGCCTCCGACGCCTTGTCGAAGGTCGGGTCCCAGGCGTTGCCGTTGTTCATCACCAACTTCTTGTCCTTCAGGCCCTGCCAGTACTTGGCGACCTGCTGCGTGCCCGGGTTGTCGATGGAGACCTGCCACGAGCCGTTCTGCGTGCCGAACCAGGACTTGCCGGTCTGCCAGGTCAGGGCGGCCATGTCGTAGGCGTCCTGGGGCGCGGTGCCGAAGGCGACCTTCGGGTCGGCCGCGTGGACCGCGGCGGCGTCGGCGGCGTACTCGTCCCAGGTCGCGGGGGGCTTGGCGATGCCGAACTTCTTGAACAGGTCGGCGCGGTAGTACAGGGCCATCGGCCCGGTGTCGACGGGGACGCCGTACATCTTGCCGCCGGCCGAGGACGCCGCGACCGTCCAGTCCAGGTACTTGCCGGTGTCGCCGGAGGCATACGGGGTGATGTCCATCAGCGCTTTCTTGACCAGCATCGACGGGATGTCGTTGTAGGTGACCTGCGCCAGACACGGGGCCTTGCCCGCGGTGATCGCGTTGGTCATCTGGTCGTAGCCGCCCTTGGCACCGGACGGGATCTGCTTGAACGTCACCTTGATGTCCGGGTGGGCAGCGTTCCACTGGGCGGTGATCTTGTCGTAGCCCGGGGCCCAGCCCCAGAACTCCATCGACACCGGACCGGCCTTCGACGAATCGCCGGCGTCGCCGGAGCCGGAACATCCGGTCACCAGCAGGGCAAAGGAGAGGGCTGCCGCACCGGCGGCGGATCTGGATGTGAACGTACGCATGACTTCCTCATGAGACGGCCGTGATGACGGGATGGCGAATAAAGCAGAAGAGACAAGACCGGAGAAGGCGTCGAACAATCGCGTTCGGGAATTACGGAGAATTATTCAGCGCACCACGGCGGGCTGGTCAACACTCTTGCACGCTGTTTTTCAGCACAATGAAGACGGCACAGTTTCAGGGCACGCTTCGTCAACTCACGGTCCTGACCTGCGAATTCAGGGAACAGCGGGGTTCGTTTCGGCGCATCAACAGAAATCGGCCGAGTAATAGCCGGCGGACGACGTCAGGGGGTGAGCGTCGAATCTCGCGTCATGTGAATTCCGGCGGCGACGGCCCTCCTCGCAATGACTTATGTCTTATCGGCTTCGCACGGCGGCTCCGGAAGTTTCGGCGAAGGAGGCGGGACGGGGCAGGCGCTCAGGACAACCGGGCACGGACGCTCTCCCTGATGGCCAGACAGGCGGCACCCCGCGCCCACAACGTCTCGCTGGCCTCGTCGACCTTGATCACACAGTCGCGGGCCGCGGTGGAGACGGCGTGGCGCTCCAACGCCGCAGTCATGGCGGGCCCGAAGTGCTCATAGGCCACCACGCCTTCACCGGCGATCACGATCAGTCCCGGGTTGAGCAGGTTGCACAGGCATGCCAGTCCGCGTCCAAGCGCGTCGCCGGCCACGGCGAACGCATCGAGCGCGGCACGTCGTTCGACCTCCGACCCCGACCGCGCGAGCTCCACAACGGCGTCGTAGTCGGCCTCGGGCCGGCCACCGGCCTCGCGGAACATCCGCAGCACCGCATCGGAGGAGGCCAGCGCCTCCACGCAGCCGCGGTTGCCGCAGGCGCAGTCCGGACCATTCGGCTCGATCGGCAGATGCCCGAACTCGACGGCCAGTCCACCGACACCTGAGTGGAGAACTCCGTGGAGCATCAGCGCACCACCGACGCCGCGTCCGACCGAGATCACGGCGAACGAACCGACATCCCGGCCCTCGCCGAACCAACGCTCAGCGATGACCAGGGCGTTGACGTCGTTGTTCACCACCACCGGAAGCCCGGTGGCCGCGCTCAGCGGAGCAGCGACGGCGACATCCGTCCAGCCGAGCCGCACCGCCGAACGGCACACCCCGCTCGCCGCGTCGACGTGGCCGCCCACGCCGACCCCGACGCCCAGCACCCTCGCGTCGGCACTCGGTGCCTGCGCGATGAGCCGGGCTGTCAGCTCCGCCGCCACCGACAGCACATGAGCGGGCTCCAGGGAATCGAGCGCGTGCTCCAGGCGGCGCAGCGGACGTGCACCGAGGTCGGTGAGCACGGCCGCAACATGTGTGCGCGCGATCTGGATCCCGACGACCAGGTGCTGCTCGGTGTTGACCCGCAACAGGCGTTGGGGGCGGCCCAGACCCGACGCGCTCTGCTGTCCGGTCTCGCTCAGATAGCCGTCCTCGATCAGCGGCGAGAGCAGCCGGGTCACCGTGGAGGGTGACAGCCCGAGCCGCTGCGCGATCACCGTTCTGGAGATCGGGCCGGCGGTCAGCACCTGGGCAAAGATCTCGGCTCCCGTCTGGTCCGGGACCAGGGCCGTCATCGCGCTCACATCACGCCTCTCCATCACATGGCCGACTCAGTGTTGCCAAGAGTTTGATGGAGATATTTTTGCGCGTCAAGAAAAGAAATAGCAAGGGGGTAGGAGGACAGCAGAGTCCTCGGGTGCCGCCGCCGGCTCACCGGCGGCAAGCTCCCGGGCGGCAACCGCGTCGGCGAGGACCACGCTCCAGCGACTGCTCCACCCGGCACTGGCGTGATGGCACGCCTCCTGAGTCACCGGTTCTGGACCCACCACACGACAGCCGCGACGGCCAGACCGCCGATGCTGCTGAAGATGCCGTGGACGGCCCCGCGGGCGGCCGTTGCAAGCCCCTCTTTCACCAGGCGCTGGGTGTGCCCGCCGAAGCGCTGCACCTTGCACCTCGCCTCCTCGACGACGCGCCGAATGAGCCGCTTACACATGCTGGTGTTCCTCCTCTGGCCGATGGACGACCTTCAGAGTGCCGACGGACATCTGCGTTGCGCCTGGAGCAACGTGTTGCCAGAAGGCCGCAACACCCCCCGACCAGGCGTTCTCCCGGGTAGAAACGAGCTCATGACAACTCCCTCTCTCCCGCCAGATGACCCTCAGCTACCTGCTTCCTCCCTTGCCGGACCAGCGCTCCCAGTGCTTGCGGAGACTCTGCACAGCCTGTTCAAGGAGCTCGGCCGCTCCCAACGCGACTTCGCGGCGGCGCTGGAGCAGGATGGCGTCGGCCTCGTCGACGACGAGCAGGTTGCTGGCGGGGAGGAGGGGACAGCTTGTGGACGTGATCGAGCGCTGGACCGGCCAGTACGCCTGCCTGCTGCAGTCCGCTCTACGTCTCAGCAACGAGCGGTTCGCCGCGCGCCTGGGCATCGCCGTGAGGACTGTGGCCGCCTGGCACTCCGACGAGAACGTCGTACCTCGCAGGGAGATGCAGCAGCTCCTCGACACCGCCCACGAGCAGGCCCCCGAGGCGGCACGGCAGCGCTTCGCGCTCCTGGTGGCGAAGGACCGCGCCCCGGCGCACTCGACGCCGCCGGGCGCGCAGGCACTGCGCGTGGGCATCGCAGTAGTCGTCCGCGACAGTGATGTCCTGCTGGTGTGCCGACGGGACGACGACGCAGCCGGGATCACCTGGCAGTTCCCGGCCGGGGTCATCAAGGAGGGTGTCGGCGCGACCGATGAGTCCCGCTCCTGTGTGTGGTCAACATCGGTGAAGCAAGCACACAGATGGGAGCAGCACATGGGACAGCTGGCCGTGGTCAACTTCGTATCGCTGGACGGCGTCATGCAGTCGGTCCTCTCGGCCGACGAGGACCGGGACGGTGGGTTCGATCAAGGCGGCTGGGTGCTGCCTTATGTCGACGAGGCGGTGGAGCGGTTCATGAGCGAGGCCACGGCTAGTGCCGGAGCCCTGCTCCTGGGCCGCAGGACGTACGAGATCTTCGCCGCCACGTGGCCGCATGCCGACATGAACGACCCCGCGGTGGCCGCAATGGACGCGATGCCCAAGTACGTGGCTTCCCACACGCTCAGGGATCTGAGGTGGGCGAACTCCACCCTCCTCGGCGCTGATCTGGCGGAGGAGGTCAGCCGTATTAAGGCCGCATCCGAGACCGAGACGGTGGTGCTGGGCAGCGGAGGACTGCTCGGAACCCTGATCGAGTACGACCTCGTCGACGAGTACCGGCTGCTGGTCTTTCCTCTCATCCTGGGTAGCGGGAAGCAGCTCTTCGCCGATGGCAAGAGCCCTCGCCGCCTGACGCTTACCGCCACGCAGCCGACACCGTCCGGCGTCTTGATCAACACGTACCGCCGCCGCGCTGAAGGTTAAGGGCCCTCTTTCGGATCATCGTGCGGACCAGAGGAAGATGCTGGCAAGGTGGCGACCGAGGCGAACCCGTTCACGCGGGAAGAAGCCAGGGCATTCCTCGAAGCGGCAGCCAAGCGCCCCACCTTCATGCGGTGGATCCTCGGCGTCGGCGTGGGGTTCCGGCAGGGCGAAACTCGGGGGCTGCGATGGCCGTACGTCGATCTCGAACCCGAGCTGTTCCACCCCCAGTGGCAGCTTCAGCGACTCACCTGGCGTCACGGCTGCACGGACGCTCACGCGTGCGGCGCCCGCCCCCACCGCTTCGAGGCGTGCCCACCTGACTGCACCACGCACAAGGGCTACAAGCGCGGGTGCCCGAAGCCGTGCATCAAGACCTGCACAAACCACGCGAGCGCCTGCCCCAAGCGCAAGGGCGGCGGGCTGCTCTTCACCCGCCCCAAGACCAAGAAGAGCACGAACCCCGTGCCGATCCCGCCGCCGTTCATCCCCCACCTGTTGGAGCACAAGGCACGACAGGAGGAGATGCGGGCAGCTGCCGGGGAAGCGTGGGAGGAACACCGCGCCGTTTTCACGCGGCCGGACGGCCGGCCGCTCGACCCTCGGGCCGACTGGGAAGAGTTCAAGGATCTGCTTGCCGAGGCGGGAACCGACGACCGGCGCCTGTACGACGGAAGTCGCCACACCGCAGGCACGATCCTCAACGAACTGGGCGTCGACATGCCGACCATCATGGAGATCCTGCGGCATACACAGATCAGTCAGACCCGGCGCTACGTGAAGGGGCGGTCGCACCTCTCGAAGGACGCGATGCGCCGGATGGGAGACGCGTTCCTGCCCACGCCGGAAACCGCTCCGGAGCCTGTGTCTGAGACCACAACTGAGACCACCGACCGCCGCGCGGCCCGCGCCCGACGCCGCGTCCGATAAAAGCAAAAGCCCCAGGTCACGGCGAGTGAGTCCTGAGGCTTCTACAGAGCCGCCTTCGGGATTCGAACCCGAGACCTACGCATTACGAGCTCGCCAGAGATCGTCACTGCCCTCCCCCGCCAATCCCCGGTCTTACCGTTCTCGCAGGTCAAACGGGGGGAGCTTGTTCAGGCGTCCCCGGTCGTTCATGGGGCTTACCGATCCTTCCGTTCCCATGACGTTCCCAACGGCGGCCCGCCGGCGGGGCACGGCAGTGGCAGCGGAGCAAGCGGCAAGGCCACGGCGCCGGGCGAACTCGTCTCCGACGCATCCCCCTTGCGACGCAAAGAGGCCCTACCCCGCTGGGGGTAGGGCCTCTTTGGCCGTCTCTACGCGGCCGCTGCCGCTGAGGACAGGCTAGCGGTTCGGGCTGAGCTGCGGGACCAGTCCGTACAGGACGCTGGGGCGGATCTCCGGCTGGCCGACGTGGCTGCACTCGTGCGGGCAAGGCACCCACTTCCAGGGCTGAGCGTAGGGGGCGCGAGGTGACTCGCGGGCGCGGTCGGGGTCGTCGGCGGCGCAGCGGTGCTGGATGCGGCCGCGCAGTCCGCAGCCGGTGCACAGGCCGAAAGCGTCGCGGAAGGGGCCGCAGCGTTCTGCCTCGATGGCGACGATCTCGGGTGGGAGTATGGGGTGCGCTGAGTGCAACAGTCATGGCGGATCGCGGTCGGTTCTCGTCCTCGCGTACTACAGCCCTAACCGCGTCGTGATCGTCGGCAGCAGCAAAGTAGCGGCCACCCCGATCAAGCGATGCCGCTGTGCAGCCTGATCACCAGGACTTCCTCTGGTCCGGCGATCGCGAGATCACTGTTGACGCGAGCGAGGTCGAGTGCTACGAAATTCACAGGGATGACCGAGGTGGTTGCGGCTCCCAGATCCCAGATCCGCACCGTGCGGTCGTTGCCGGTGGTGGCGAGCAGGGTGCGGTTGTCGGGCCCTCGGCCGGTGCGAAACAGGCCGCAGGTGCTGGCGACAGAGTCCTCATCCATGCAGGGATGGATTGGCGCCAGTCCACCATTCGTAGCATCTCCGCCGCTTCGGACTGGCATGCTCGTCTCGAAGGGGGGAGCAGTGACCAAAAAGAGCAAACTTGCTCAGCAGCCCGTGCATTACGACCTGCTGTCGCGCCTTGAAGCCAGTGCCGTCCTAGCGGCGGCGCCGTTTCTTGCCGCGGTCGCTACACACTTCGGCAATCGGCTGGCTGGCAGACTGGACGACGCAACACGCTCCGCAGTGCGGCGGTTCCTACGGCGCCAGGCTCGACAGCTAGGTGGAGTTGAAAGCCGTTACATCGAGTTGAGAACGGAACAGGGCTGGCGGATCACTTTTTCACCCAGCGTGCCTGCCGAGGCACTGGGCCAGCTCCCGGATCTTTGCGCAGCAGACGCTCCGCAAAGTGACATCAGGTTCGTGATCAGTTGGAGAATCGAGGGATGGACCTGCTTTGGGGCCATTGACGGCGAGTTCGTGTCCTACCGGTGGGACGCGGAAGAGAAACGCTGGACTTCTGCGCCGCTCAGTTGAGTTTCCACCCAGGTTCGGCAGGGTGGCGGGTCTCGGCGGGGATCGATGACGCCCCAGCCTGTACCACGGCGTCGTTCCATTCAGGGTGCAACATCTGACTTGGTCGCGGAGGACACACCCGGCGAGGTCGCGTAGGTCGAGCGCGGGCGCGGCAGAGTGCACGCTCCCCGCTACGCCTTGGCTGCATTCCACGCGTGAGCACCTAGCCTCGCCGTTTCGGTTGGGGCTGGTCCGGATGCTGGCCGGATACGTGAAAGTGCCTTCCTGAGCTGGGACGATGAACCTTGTCTAGGGGTTTGATCGTCGCCGGAGGAAGGCACTTTCTGCGTGAAGGGTATCGGTTCTCGTCCCAGGCTCGTGGTGTCCACTGACGGGGCGAGGGTGATTGGACATGCTGGATCGCGGTTGCTGGCCGATCTCGCCGATGCAACGCGGGACGGGCCACGACCCGGGCCGGATCATGACGGATCTCGCGATGATGCTTGCCGACGGCGGCGAGGCCATTACGGATCTGGCCGTGCTGCGGGACCAGGCCGAGGTGTTCGGCCCGGTCGCCTCCACCCCCACGGCCTGGCGGTTGCTCGCCGACACCGACAACGCCGCACTCGCTTCACTGCGAGCGGCCCGCGCCTCAGCCCGGGAGGTCGCCTGGATGCAGGCCACCGAGACCGGCGAGGGCATACCCGCTGTCCGGGCCGCAGGGCGCGAACTGCCCGGACTGGTCCTGGACCTCGACGCCACGCTGATCACCTGCCACTCGGAGAAGGAACAAGCCGCACCTGCCTATAAGGGCGGCTTCGGCTTCCACCCGCTGCTGTGTTTCCTCGCGAACACCGGCGAGGCCATGTCCGGCCGGCTGCGGCCCGGCAACTCCGGAGCCAACACCGCCGCCGACCACATCGCGGTGTTCGACGACGCCCTCGCGCAGATCCCCGACACTCACCGGCACGGCACCGCGATCCTGGTCCGCGCCGACAGCGCCGGATCCGCGAAAGCCTTCCTCGCCCACATCCGAACCGTGCGCGAGCACGGGTTGGACCTGCGGTTCTCGGTCGGATACGCGGTCACCGAGCCCGTCCGCCAAGCGATCCGCTCGCTGCCCGAGCAACTCTGGCATCCCGCCCTGGACCAGAACGGAACACTGCGCGAGGGAGCCGAGGTCGCCGAGCTGACCGGCATGGCCGACCTTGCCGGCTACCCGGCCGGCACCCGCATCACCGTCCGTCGCGAACGACCGCACCCCGGCGCACAACTGTCCCTCTTCGACCAGGACGAGGGCCTGCGACACCAGGTATTCCTCACCGACACCCCGTACTCAGGCGGCGGCTCCGCACAGTTCCTGGAGGTCCGCCACCGCGGACACGCCACCGTCGAGGACCACATCCGCTGCGGCAAGACCACCGGCTTCGGCCGCTTCCCCTCCCGGCATTTCGCGATCAACGCCGCTTGGCTCGAGCTGTCCTTGGCCGCGATCGACCTGCTGGCCTGGACCCGCGTGCTGCTGATGGACGGCGACCTGGCCGTTGCCGAACCCAAGAAGCTCCGCTACCGGCTGCTGCACGCAGCCGCCCGCCTCACCCGCGGCGGACGCCGACTCCATCTACGGATATCAGCGACCTGGCCCTGGAGAAACGAACTGACCACGGCCTTCCACCGCCTCGCCGCACTACCCCGCCCCGTCGGCTGACCGGCGAATCCCTGACCGCCCATGACCCGAAGGACCTTGGAGAACCCGACCACCGCGCCGGGCCTTCGCGATGCCCAGGCAACAAAATTGCCTCGACCACCCCACAGTTGGCGGTCAGCGACGCCGCTTCAGCCCAACCGAAACGGCGAGGTTAGGCCAAAGGCGGGAGCGATCCCGCTGTACCCTGCGGTTGGACCCCAGAGAGGTGGGATTGGTGGACGACTTGACCGGGATCATGCGGAAGGTCGGGCACCACGGGACCCTGGACCTGGAGGCGCAGATCCACGGCAGCCGGCTTGGAGCGGGCAAGTCCGCTGACCAGCTCTTTGCTCAGCGGTGGTCCTGTTCGTGGTCCGCGCCGTCACGATGACGCGGGCAATCGCGTTAGAGCAGGTACACGGACGCGCCTGCGCCTCCGGCGTTGAGACCGCCGGGGGATTCGCGTGCCGACCGGGCCAGAGGTGTTGGAGCCCCCGGGCTCGACATTCACTCCGCCCACCTCGGGCAACTGCCACGTGATCGGTCAGTCACACGGCGTCGATAGCGCCGGCGTCGCTCACGCCCCCGCACAACAATGAACCCACGTACTCACCCTGGAGGTTCAGCTTTCATGGTCCCCAGCGACGCAGGCCGTGCAATCGACCGGTTGCGCAAGCACCTTACCGGCGCCACGCGCCTGGACTCGCTGTCAGAGTCGTTCTCCCTCTTCGTCTACGAGGCGCTCCAAGACGAGCTGACCGACGTCGACCTGCGTCTAATCCTGCACGGCCACAGCCTCGAGGAGTTGCCTCTCAACGGCCTTGAGGAGGAGAACCTCAAACGTGCACGGCTGGACCAGCACCGCATCGCCCACGCGTTCATGGCCTGGGCCGAAGAACATCTCCAGGCGAGAACGCTCAAGCGGCGCACCCGCGGCACCTGGACGAGCGTGGATGGCCCGTTCCCCTATGTAGTCGACGGCGCAGGTCTCGAGGCCGCGAGCCTCGGACTGGTTGCATCCCCGGACCTGTACTTCCCCCAGGAGTCCACGGACGCAGACAAGGTGGCACACGCCGTAGTCAACTTCGAGCGACTGTGGCACGACGATGCGACCACCCGAACCGTCCAGGAGGAGTTCCTCGACGCTGCCCGAGCTCTCGTCGAGGACAGAGCCCCCGAGTCCGTCTACCTACGTGTCCTGACCTCCCTGTTCAAGGATTTCGTCGAGGAGTCCGGTGAGGAGACTGCCGAGCGCGGCAAGACCGGGTTCTACGACTCCGTCGTATGGAACAAGCTCTATAAGTTCCAGCGCGACGGCGTGCTCGGCGCGATCGAGAAGCTTGAGCGCCACAACGGCTGCATAATCGCCGACAGCGTGGGCCTGGGGAAAACCTTCGAGGCCCTCGCAGTCATCAAGTACTACGAGCTGCGCAACGACCGCGTGCTCGTCCTGGCACCCAAGCGGCTGCGGGAGAACTGGACCGTTTACCGCAGCAACGACAGCCGCAACCCGCTGGCTGAGGATCGCTTCCACTATGACGTCCTCAACCACACCGACCTCAGTCGCACCGGCGGTCTGTCCGGGGATATCGACCTGGCCAACATCAACTGGGGCAACTACGACCTCGTCGTGATCGACGAGTCCCACAACTTCCGCAACAACCCACAGGTCAAGGGCCGGACTACCCGGTACGAGCGCCTCATGAACGAGGTCTTCAAGGTCGGTGTCAAAACCAAGGTCCTCATGCTCAGCGCCACGCCTGTGAACACTCGCCTGGCCGACCTCAAGAACCAGGTCCTTTTCGCCACCGAGGGCAACGACCAGGCCCTGGCTGGAGACGGGATCAAAAGCATCGAGGCAACCCTGGTCAAGGCGCAGAAGCAATTTAACGACTGGCAGCGTACGCCCGCGGCCACCCGGAGCACGAAGTCCCTGGTCGGCACACTCGGCATGGACTACATCCGTCTGCTGGACCTGGTCACGATCGCCCGCTCACGTAAGCACATCGAGAAGTACTACGGCACCAAGGACGTGGGAAAGTTCCCCGTTCGCCTGGCCCCGACCAACCTGACTCCGCCTATCGACTCGGCCGGCACGATGATCCCGCTGGAGCAGATCAACCGGTCGATCCTGCGCCTGAACCTGGCTGCCTACAAGCCCACCTCCTACGTCAGCACGAAGTACGAGAGCAAGTACGCCGCCATGTACGACCAGAAGGTGCGCACCGGCGGTCAGCGCGTGTGGAAGCAGACCGACCGCGAGAACAACGTGGTCCACCTGCTGCGGGTGGGGCTGCTCAAGCGCCTGGAGTCCTCGGTCAACTCTTTGGGTAAGACCCTCGGCAAGATTCTCGCCACCATCGATAGCGCGATCGCCAGTATCGACGCATACGAGGCGACCGGGAGCGAGGGAACCTCCATCGACAGCTTCGCCGACCTGGAGACCATCGACCTTGACGATCCCCAGTTCGAGGACACCGTCGGCGGCAGTGTCAAGGTGTTCCTCGCCGACATCGACCGGATTAGGTGGAGGCAGGAACTCCAGCAGGACCGGAACACCGTGGCTGCCCTGCTGGCCGAGGTGAAGGCGGTCGATGTCACCCGCGACGCCAAGCTCGTCCGGCTTAAGCAGTTTCTGCGTGACAAGGCCGAGCACCCCACCAATGACGGCAACCGCAAGGCTCTGGTGTTCACCGCGTTCAGCGACACCGCCGAGTACCTTTACGAGCACGTGGCCCGCTGGGCCAGCGACGAGCTGGGCGTGCACGTGGCTCTGATTACCGGTCAGGCCACAAGGACCACACTCCCGTTGAAGCGCACCCACATGATCGACGTGCTCTCCGCCTTCTCCCCGCGCTCTAAGGGCGGCGACCTGGGTTCACCGCAGATCGACATCGTGATCGCCACCGACACCATCTCCGAAGGCCAGAACCTTCAGGACTGCGACACGGTGGTCAACTACGACATCCACTGGAACCCCGTGCGCATCGTCCAGCGATTTGGGCGCGTGGACCGTCTGGGCACCACCAACACGAGCGTGCAACTCGTGAATTTTTGGCCGAACATGGACCTGGATGCCTACATCAACCTTGAGACGCGCGTGTCCAGCCGCATGACCCTCCTGGACGTCTCCGCGACCGGAGAGGAGAACGTCCTGAACGTTACGTCCGGTGACATGAACGACCTCGACTACCGGCGCAGGCAGCTGCAGCAGATGCAGAACGCCGTTCCGAGCATGGAAAATCTCGCCGGTGGCCTGAGCATCACCGACCTGACCCTCTCTGACTTCCGCATGGACGCCGCCGCCCGCCAACGCGAAGAGATCCGGGAGATCACCGGGTGGCCCCTGGCCCTGTTCGGCGTCACTCGCTTCGATGAGGCTCTGGCCGACGAGGAGCTCGCTCCTGGAGCGGTCTTCCTCCTGCGTGTGCGAGACGACGCGTTCACCTTCTCGAAGGCCTACCCGCTGGCCCCCTACGTGCTCGCCTACGTGACCGACGACGGCAGGCTCGCCCACACCATCGAGGAACCCAAGCTGGCCTTGGACGTCCTGCGCCACCACTGCCTGGGCAGCACTGAACCTGACGCCAGCGTCCTTGAAGAGTTCGACAAGGCGACCAGGTCCGGCAAATCCATGAAGCACTACCGCGACCTGCTGGACGTGGCAGTCCGAGCCGCTTCCGGCAAGGCTGCTGAGAACATGGTGGCCTCCCTGTTCTCCTCAGGCCCCTCCCAGCTCGGGACGGACGCCACCGCGCCCGGCCTGGAAGCCGTGGACGTGGTCGCCTGGGTGGCGGTTATCCCGTGACCGACATACTCCACGAGTACGACGGTGCCAGTCTGCTCGGCTTGCCCGAGGCGGCACGCCAGCAGCACCGCATCACCAAGAAGATGCTGTCGGCGCAGTTCGAGGATCAGGCACCCGCCGATGCACGCCTGCTCACGAAGGCCGTGGTCTCAGCACAGCTGGTCGGGATCCTGCGCCCGGAGACAATCCAGGTACCCAAGCATCAGGACACCGAGCGTGCCGTCGTCGATATCCCGGTCTTGGAGGTCGCCCTGGCAGACACGACGACAGCAGCCGACCGCACCCGCGTGATCGAGCTCATCCACCGCAGCATGGCCAAGCCTGTAGTACTGCTCGCACGTACGCCTAACGGCACCACGGTGCTATCCCTGGCAATCAGCCATGTCAGCCGCACGGACCCCACCCGGTCAACCTCCGTGATCGACGCGCACGTCATGGTGCCTGCTGGGCCGATCAAACCGGGCACCCTGCACCTGGACCGGCTCGATCGCACAGACATGTGGGCGCTGTACCGCGACCTCGTACGCACCGCCGCTGCGGACGGACAACCCGCCAGCACTGCCCTGCCGCCAGTGGACGCCATCGCACTGCGCCGACAGCTGACCGAGCTGGAGTCCAAGCTAGCCACCGTCGTGCGGGATGCCAAACAGGCGAAGAACCAGCAGCTACGCATCCAGCTCAACACAGAAGCACGGGCTCTACGTGCACGGATCTCAAGTGTCAGAGGCACCCTTTACAGTGCCGACCACAACTCCGGCATCGCCTAACAAACGACTCCTTACTCCGCCCCGCACCCCGCAGAAGAAGGCCCTCCCTGTGACCCTGGACTTCGAACCGATCAACGACCTGCCCGGCCCCGGCGAGGCCAAGTCGAACATCGACGTTCTGGCCCGCCTCTTCCCTGACGCCGTCGTCGACGGCACCGTCGACGTCGACGTCCTCCGCGACCTGCTGGGCAACGACGCCGCCCCCACCACTGCAGAGGCATTCGGCTTGCGCTGGCCCGGCATGGCCGAGGCCCGCCGCCTGTCCACCCTCCCCGCGACAGGCACACTCCTGCCCAAGCCCGAGGAATCCGTGGACTGGGACAGCACCCGCAATATCGTGATCGAGGGCGACAATCTCGAGGTCCTGCGTCTGCTGCGGCGCGGGTACACCAACAAGGTCGACGTAATCTACATCGACCCGCCCTATAACACCGGCAGTGACGACTTCATCTACGACGACAGGCGGACCACCTCCCGGTCCGAGCACGAGACGGCGGCCGGTCAGCGTGACGACGCCGGCGTGCTCCAGAGCGGCGAAGGCTCCGACCGCGCCCAGGACCGCAAGGCCGGTGCCTCCAGGCACACCGCTTGGCTGTCGATGATGTACCCGCGCCTGCTAGTGGCCCACCACCTGCTCAAGGAAACGGGCGTCGCCATCGTAGCCATCGACGACGTGGAGCACGCACGCCTCAAGCTCCTGATGGATCGGGTCTTCGGTGCGGAGAACTTCATCGCGAGCGTGACCTGGCAGGGCGGGCGCAAGAACGACGCCCATTTCCTCTCGCAGTCCACCGACTACATGCTGATCTATGTCAAGGACATCGGCGCCCTGGCCAATGTGCGATGGCGCGAGCCGAAGCCGGGCGTCGATTCGATCCTCGCCGCTGGACGCAAGGCATGGGCCGACTCCGGCGAGGTCGAAGCCGTCGCGACGAAGCTGATGAGGGGATGGTGGGCCAGCCTTGCATCGGACGACCCCCGGAGGGCTTCCGAGCACTACAGCCAGATCGACGGGAACAACGGACGTCCGGGGACGGTCTACTTCGGCGACAACCTGCGCAGCCCGAACCCGCGTCCCAACCTCTGCTACGACGTTCTCCACCCGGTGACGGGCAAGCCCGCCAACATGCACCCGAACGGTTGGGCCTACGAGCAGCCGCGCATGGCGAAGCTCCTCGCCGAAGGACGCATCAAGTTCGGATCCGACGAGACCACGCGCCCCACGTACAAGCGTTACCTCGACGAGACCAGTACGCAGTCAGTGCTGCCCGTCTTCTATACCGACCGACGTGCAGCGTCAAAGCGGCTGGATACCCTTCTGGGCAAGGGGGTTTTCACTTTCCCCAAGGACGAGAATGTCATCGCTCGGTGGATCGACCTGGTCACGCAGTCGAATTCTGAGGCACTGGTCCTCGATTTCTTTGCGGGATCGGGCACTACCGGCCACGCCGTCATGGACCTCAACGCCGCCGATGGCGGCAATCGTCGTTACATCCTGGTCCAGCTCGACGAGCACGTCGATCAGGACGGCTACGACACGATCGCAGACATCACGAGGGAGCGACTGCGCCGCGCAGGCCAGCAGATCGCCTCCAAGCAGGCCCTCGACGCCGCGGACATTGACACCGGCCTCCGGTCCTACCGCCTGGCCTCCAGCAACGTGAGGGCATGGGACGGAACGCCCGACCAGCTCGACCTGCTCGGAGCTGTAGACAACCTCGTCACCGGCCGCACCACGGACGACCTGCTGGTCGAGACGATGCTGCGCCTTGGCGTGGATCTGACCATGCCGCTGGAGACGCGCGAGGTTGCTTGCAGCACCCTGTATAACCTGGCAGGCACGCTGTTCGCCTACTTCGGCACCGACATCACGGTCGCGCGCGCGAACGAGGTCGCCAAGGCCCTGGTGGCCTGGCGTGACGAAGACCCGGGCGACGCCGACACCACGGTCGTCGTCCGTGACACGGGCTTCATCGACTCTGCCGCCAAGCTCAATTTCGCCGCCGCTCTCGAGCAGGCCGGCTTCACCACGCTACGGAGCATCTGATGAAGTTCTCCTTCGACGCGGACCTCGACTACCAGCGTCAGGCAATCGACGCGGTCACGGGTCTGTTCAGGGGCCAGGAGGTCATGGCCTCCCAGTTCACTGTGCACGCCCACCCGGCCGCTCACGCTGGCTTCGAAGGGTTCTCCGACCGGGGCTATGGCAACATGCTGCGTCTGGATCCGGAGACGATTCTGGCCAACCTGCACGAAGTGCAGAACCGCTCTGGTCTCGCTCCGGAGCCGTCGCTGGACTCGATGAACTTCACCATCGAGATGGAGACCGGCACAGGCAAGACGTACGTCTACCTCCGCACCATCTACGAGCTCAATCAGCTCTACGGATTCACCAAGTTCATGGTGGTGGTGCCGTCGGTGGCTATCAAGGAGGGTGTCGAGACGTCCCTCCGGATGCTGCGCGAGCACTTCGGATCCCTCTACGGCAACCCTCCGATGAGTTTCTACCAGTTCGACGGCAGCAACCCGTCTCGCGTGCGCTCGTTCGCCACCTCGCCAAGCATCGACATCATGATCGTCACAGTGGCGGCGATCAACAAGACGACCAACAAGATCTACCAGCCAGCAGAGGACCTCGACTTCGAGGTGCCCGCTGACCTGATCCGGGACACGAACCCGATCATCATCGTCGACGAGCCGCAGAGCGTGTACGGCGACACCGGTACCGGCAAGAAGAAGGGTGCGGGTCGCAGCGCGCTGGAGGGCTTGAACGCCCTTGCCACCCTGCGTTACTCGGCCACCCATCACAAGGCTGACAAGGCCAATCTCGTATACCGCCTGGACGCCATTGCCGCCTACGAAAGCCAGCTGGTCAAGCAGATCGAAGTCGACTCTCTGGTCACCTCGGCCAGTGGGACAACCCCGTACGTCAAGCTGCTCGGAGTGACGCGGGGCAAGGCCGGTGCAATCACGGCACGCGTCGAGGCGGACATCGAGCAGGGCAACGAGATCAAGCGCAAGGCTGTCACCGTGGACACCACGTCCCGAAACAACCTCGCGGACGTGACCGGTCGCGACCTGTACAAGGACCTCACTGTGGTCGCCATCAACGCAGCCTCGGGGCAGGAGAGCATTGCATTTGACACCGTCGCACAGCCATTGAACGTCGGCGACAGCATCGGCGACGAGGTCAGCGTTGATGAGCGAGCCCGCCAGATGATCGCCCAGATCATCCGACAGCACCTCCGCAAGGAGCAAGAGTTCGCGATTCACGGACGCGACATCAAGGTACTCAGCCTCTTCTTCGTCGACTCCGTGGCCAAATACCGCGAATACGGCCCCGACGGTGAGGCGGTTCCCGGTGAATACGCGCGGATCTTTGAGCACGAGTACGCGCGCATCGCCTCCGAGCCGGAATTCAACACCCTGCTGAGCGGCTGCGCTGCCGACCAGGTCGCGCAGGAGGCCCACCAAGGGTACTTCTCCGTAGATAGGCGCAAGGGAGGCGCCGAGGTACTGGTCGACACCAAGGAGGCCACCGATAAGGGGCGCCAGCAGGCCGGCCTGGCCTACGAGCAGATCATGCGGGACAAGGTCGGGCTGACTACCCCGGGCACGCCCATCCGCTTCATCTTCAGCCACTCTGCACTCCAGGAAGGTTGGGACAACCCCAACGTCTTCCAGATCTGCGTGCTGAGGAACATGGGCACCGATCGATGGAGGCGCCAGTCCATCGGTCGCGGTCTACGCCTGTGTGTGGACGGTGCCGGTAACCGTGTACGCGGCTTCGACATCAACCGCCTCACTGTGATCGCGAACGAGTCCTATGAGGAGTTCGCCGATCGTCTCCAGCGCGAGATGGCCGACGACCTGGGTATTCAGTTCGGTCTCATCACTGTGGACGGCTTCGCACGCCTGTCCTTCAAGACGGAGGACGGGAAAGTCGTTCCCGTGGGCTCGGCCGCCGCGCAAACGCTGTACCAGGCCCTGTTCTCCGAGGGGTACATCGATGCCAAGGGAAAGGTGCAGGACAGCCTGCGCGAGGCGTTGCAGACCGGCGACGCGAGCCTCACAAAGATTGTCAGCGACTCCGTGGACTCCGAGGCCGCTGCCAAGGCAGTGCTCGGTCTGATCAAGCGCCTGGCCAAGCCTATCGACGTCAAGAAGGCCGTCGAACGCGTCGCAGTGCCCCTCGTCCAGGAACGCTTGGAAAGCCCGGAGTTCCAGGAGCTGTGGGACCGCATCCAGCACCGGACGGAGTACCGCGTCGAGGTCGATGAGGTCGACCTTCGTGCCTCGATGGTCAAGGCGTTGCGCGACATGCTTCCAGTGCCGAAGCGTCGGGGTGAGTGGGTCACGCACCGCGTGGAGCGCATAGACCAGAGTGGCCTCACCGCGGAAGCTGCCGCCACGCGGCGCGCGGATGTCACCTACGCCGATAGCGAGGACCTGCCCGACATTCTGTCCGTTCTTGCAGACCGCACCCAGCTGACCCGTGCCACGCTCGCTCACGTCCTTACCGAGTCCGGCACGCTCGGACAGTTCCGCGCCAACCCACAGGCGTACGTCGACCGCGTAGCTCGCCAGCTCAACATCACCAAGGCTGACTTCCTGATCAAGGGGCTGCGCTACGAGCTGGTGGACTCCTCCCGCCCCGAAGCAGACCGCCGGTACGCGCTCAGCCTGCTTCGCGAAGCCGATGTCGCCGGGTACACCGGCCTTGGAGGAAACATCATCTCCGATGCGGAGGGGAACGCGATCTCGTTCGAGAAGAAGTCCGTCTACCAGTACCTGGTCGTCGACTCGAAGACGGAGAAGGAATTCGCGCTCGCGCTGCTGCAACGCCCCGAGGTCAAGACCTTCGTGAAACTCCCGTCCTCATTCACAATCCCGACGCCCTTGGGCCGGTACAACCCCGACTGGGCCCTGACCGTTGAACGTACCGATGGCAGCCGCTACATCGTCTTCGAGACCAAGGGCGTCAACGAGCTCGAGCTGCTCCGTCCCGCGGAGCAGGGCAAAATCGCCTCCGCCCGCATCCATTTCGACACGGTCAAGCATGACATCGGGATCAATGACCTCGAGTACGAGGTCGTCAACGGCATCGAGGCAGCGACTGCCGTCATGGAACGAGACGCTCAGCCGTAACCCAACCCAGTTAAGGCGTAGCGGCTCGTTCAGGTAGGCCTAGTACTCCAGCCGGACTTCTCCATTACCGCTGGTCAATGGCTTGAGTGTGGGGATTGTAGCGGGGTGGGTTTGGGTGCGGGGCGGTCTTGGCGGACCGTCCCGCGAACGGGTGGCCGCGCCGCATGTAGTGGCAGCGGGCCGAGCAGTCCATAGGCGTGATCAATGATGTGCCCACGAGTGCCTGGGACCACGAACTCGAGAATCTATTCCTGCGGACCGGAGCCTGCTTCGCCCGGATAGAACCACGACGCCGGATGCACAATTACGCGCGCGGGCTGCTGGGCCCGGTAGGCCGCAAGAACGGTTGGCAGCTTGCTGAGTACGCCGGCCATGCCACCCCGGACGGACTCCAGCACTTGCTGTCCCACAGCCGCTGGGACGCCGACCGTCTCCGCGATAACCTGCAGTCCTACGCAGCAGAGCAACTCGGCACATCAGAAGGTGTGTTGGTCATCGACGACACCGGCTTCGTCAAGAACGGCACCACATCGGCCGGGGTGCAACGGCAATATTCCAGGACCGGCGCCTGCCATACGCACTGCAGGTCAAGGCCGAAATGACCGCCCATGCCGAGGCGGCCGAGCCTTACGAGCCGCCCTACCACCACACCCGACCGGTCAGCCTGCGTGAACACGTCCTGGCTACAGGACGATGAAGTACTGGATCTCGAACCTGCCCGCCGACATCCCGGGCCGTGATCTGGTCCGGCTCGCGAAACTGCGCTGGCGCATCGAGCACGACTACCGAGAGCTGAAGACCACAGTCGGCCTGGACCACTTCGAGGGCCGCTCGTCCACCGGCTGGCACCGACATGTCACCCTCGTCACCGCAGCCCACCTGTTCCTGACCGAACAGCGGACCTGCCCAAAAGTCCCTGCCAGGGCCTGACCCTCTACCAGGCTCTGGACCTTCTGCAGCACCTCCTGGCCACCTGGACCGGCACCTGCCCTACCTGCCCCACCTGCCGACAACCCACCCCATGGCAGCCCTACGACGCCACCTAACAAAGCCCTACTAGGCCTTGGGCCCGGCTACGCCCCTCGGGCTGCGGCGGCCAAGGGCTCCGCCGCCCCCGATGACGGCCAGGAGGCGGCCTACTTCGACTTCTTCCGATTCGCCCAGCCGGCGATGGCCAGCGTGAGCAGAGTGGAGAAAGCGTCAGCTGGCGAGCCGGGCTGAGGGAGGAACGGCGTCCCGGCGGAGGCTTGCCTCGGCAGCCGGTTGGGCGGGAATCGCGCATCTAGCTCCTGCCGCCAGTTGGTCCACGTGTTGGGGACCCGACTGACCTCCTCGGCGGTGAGTGCCCGGGGAGGCTGGCTGTGCAGGATTGACATGCGTGCGCCGTTCTCGTCCTGGGTCACGAGTACGCGGGTCTCCAGGGTGTTCGCCGCAGGGGTGAGCCACGGTCCGGTCAGCATCATCAAGCCGGAGGCGAACCACCGGACCGTGGCCGTGTACCAGTCCTGTCCGCCGATGCTGTGGGCAGTCATGTCCGAGGCGCCGTCGAAGGTGAGCGTGGGCGGGTCAAACCACCCCAACGCGGAGCGGACTTCCCCCGCGCTCTCGCCGTCCCCGAGCGGGGTGTAAGGAAGACGGGGGTTCAGCCATCCCGTGTCGTCGTTGGGGTCGTACTCGGGCAGGTGGTCGGACAGCGCGTCCGTGACCAGTTCGATCCACTCCTCGCGTGCCAGGAGCGCAGGAAGAAAGCCCTCGTCCAGCTCGGCCGGCTTCGCGAAGAGCTCCACGACGTCGTCCAGGGAGGTGAGGTGAACGAAACGGTCCTCGATACCCGAGAGGTCCGTCTTCATCGGCTCCGGGTACTCCGTGCCGTCGCCGAAGTCCTTCGTGTTCGCGCTGACGAAGTAAACCGTCTCGTCCTCGTGGTCGCGTGCGTACTCGACGGCCGTCAGCCAGATCGCGGCATCACGGGAACCGGTCTTGTCGCCCTTCCCGAGCCGCTTGCACGGCGGGAGGACGTTGGACTCCCGGAAGAGCGCGGTCCGCAGTGCCTCCGCGCTCGGCTCGATGACCTCGACCATGCGCCGGTACACGTCCCGCCAGTGCTCCCGGTGCCGCTCCTTGTCGGCCTGGCCGAGGCTGGGCACCTCTCCCCACGGAACGTGCCGCTCCAGCTGGGCGATCGCCGAAGTCGCCGAATCGTGCGCCGCGACGTACTCCAGAGTCCGCTGTGAGGCCAGCTCCTCCAAGACCACCGACGGGACAGCGACGTGGATATCGGCCGCCGCGAGCGCCCGGAGGAGGTCGGCGGTGCTGTTGTCCAGCGTCACGCCCCAGAGGATGTTGGTGTCCAGAATGATCAAGGGTGGTGGCTCCGTCCCCTCCGGTCCGACTCGTACATGCACACCCTCTCAAAATCAGAATCTCGGGCGCAGCAGGATTCGGCATCAGTGAGGCCGGCGCCCCTCGCGGTGTGCACAGGTCAGCACTCCTCGGCGAGGGGGACGCCTTCATCGGTGCAGGGGTCGTCCAGCCAGCCGTCGCCGTCGAGATCGTCTCCGGGTGCCCGTCCACCAGCGTCGTGCGTGGCTCTGGCTTCCCTCGCGGCGTCCTCCACCTCTCTTATTCCTGGTAGTGCTTCATCGCCTCGGCGGTGACCTGGCCGTCCTGGCAGTGCGCTGGGTCCTTCACCACCACGAAGGTGATGCCATGGGCGCCCTCCTCGCGCCCCTGAAGGAAGCGTTTGTCGCCACAGACGGTCCATAGTGCGCCGTCGGCCTCACGGCCCAGGAAGAGAAGGCGACCGGCGGAGGTCATGCCGTTGATGTGCTTGAAGCCGGCGCGGGTTGCCGCGCTCTCGGCCTCCTCGTAGGTCTTGCCGGTTTGCGAGGAGAGGAAAGGGTCGCCGCTCCCGCACCCGGTGAGCAGGAGCAGGGGCGCGAGGAGGGTGGCCATGCTGCGGGCAGCGGCCTGCACTGTCCGGTATCCCCTCGTCCCTGTCCACCGCGAGTTCCGGCACCAAGATCACCGGAAAGGTCACGGACGTGGCAGAGACGAACTGACGCCCCTGCTCCCCGCCGGCACGGGGGTGACCTTCACTTGGACGGTGGTCAGATGCGCCATGGCTGGCGGTGCTTGGCGCCGGTCTGCGGGTCAAGCGCCGTGCTCGCGCGAACACTACGTAACCCACAGGTGGTCGGTGCAGTCGACTTCGGACATCGGCCCCCGCACTGCGGCTTCACCCACGTGTCGGCTGGTAGGGCAGCGTGGACCCAGCGATCACACTCGAAATGGAGAACCTCAATGAGCACTTACGCCGACTCACTCTTCGACGGTTCAACCCCGATGACCGCGTACGAGGGGCACGTATAGGACACGCTCAACGAGCACTGGCAGCGCCGCAAGAACCGCCGTGGTCTGCCGAACTGGGCAAGCGGCGTGCTCGGTCGCACCGGTGAGGTCGCGGTAAACGCCGTGAGACGGCTTACGGACGCTGTGCCAGAGGCGGTCACAGAACCGATCCGCCGCGCAGGCGACGCGGTCGCCGACATGGCCATGCGACCCGCGCTCGGAGCCACGGCGGCGTTGCTCGAGCTGGTCAACAACCTGCCCCTGGAGCTCAACGACCCCAAGAACGTCGAGAAGCTCGCCCGCAAGCGAGGTCTCGAACTCATCAGTTTCACCGAACCACGGCAGCAGGACCTCAAGGTCTGCGACCGGCTGCTGACCCGCAACACCCTCAAGTGGCGGACCGCCGGCGCGCTGGAAGGTGGGGCCATGGGCGCGCTGGCTACGGCCCCCGTCGCCGGTACCCTCGTCGCGATGACAGCGGGCATCCTCGTCGTCCAGGTCCTGAGCACGTCGATCGCGTCGCGCATCGCGTACTCCTACAGCTACGACGCCAAAGATCCCGGTGAGCAGATCTTCATCCAACGCCTGGTACGCCGGTCCTTCATGGCACAGGCGGCCAAAGCCAAGCCGTTGTGTGAGACCGCACGGGCGGCGCACGCGGTCAAGGGACGCATAAGGTGGTCGGACAAGCTCCGCCAGGACCCCCGCCTCCTGGCCGCCCTTGAGAAGTTGATGCAGCAGCTGGGCCCGGCCAGCTCCAGGGTGTCAGTTCAAGAAGTCGCCAAGGTCGTGCCGTTCGTGGGTGCCTCCACCGGTGTCAGCATGAATGCCGCTGTCCTCGGCAGCGTGGCCGCCGTCGCCCAGCGGTACTGCCAGACCCGATTCCTGTGCGACAAGTATGGGCTGCCGCTGCCGGCCGCACTGGCGACCGACCGGGACGACGACCCCCAGACCGACGCCACGTAAGTGATGGCCGCTGGGTCCACGATGCAGCCTCTGCGGTCCGCACTTGCGGGCGATCACCCGCGCCCCGTCAGGTCGTGCTTCGCCGTCCCGGTGAGACGTGCCGGTAGAGGGTCTGCCGGGAGATTCCGAGCTCCTTGCAGAGCTCGGTGACCTTGGGGTCGGGTTACAGGAACCGAGGCAGCATCAGGACACATTGCGCAGCAGTGCCGACGTCATGGCGAGCAGCGTCTCGGCCTCCGCCCGGCTGTACTGGAAGTCGCGGGTGATCGCGTCGTTGTGCATTGCTCCGCTGGTCTGGCTATACAGCGCCGCCTGGATCCGCCACCATCGTTCGCTCTGACTGCACTGTTCGGCGGCCTTCTTCGTCCCCGGATTGTCCCACCCCGCGTTCTGCTGGATCCATTCCAGTGCGCGGCGCACTTCCAGGATGCTCGCTCGGATCTCGCCGACCGTGTTCAGACGCTGTGCCTCGCGCAGGGTTCGGCCGACCTCGGCGCGCGGCTCGTCAGCAAGGGGAAATGGGACTGCCATCTCGAACGCGGAGGACGGGCCGAGGGCGGCGATCTGTTCCTCCCACCGGCTCTTGGCGATGGTGATGCCCAAGGTCTCCGGCGCGCAGGCGGGGTAGCCGACGGCCTGCGGCAGCGTGGCATTGAGGTCGAGTTCGAAGCGCATGTCGCTGCCCCTGCCGTCCTCGATCGCGTGCAGCTGCAGGGACGTCAACAGGAAGGACAGCTGGACCCGGTGCACGGTGATGGCCTGTGTGTAGGCCAGGTTCAAGGTCGTGCGTGCCAGGACGGATCGCGGTCCGGAGGTGGGCCCGAAGCCGAACAGGTCGGCCTCTAGAGCAAGGATCTGCCCAGCCTCCTTGAAAGGCGTCGCCGCGACGTTGAGCTGGACCCGCAGCTCATGGCCGCCGAGCCCCCGATGCAGCCAGACCTGATCGTTGCCGGTGCTCACGGCGAATCGCAGGTCATCAAAGCGCAGTTCCTGCATCACGTACTTCCCCCTTTGACCGGGGCGGTTCGGCGAACGGGGTGCCACTCCGGCCCGGTGATCACGAGTGCGGTAGCCGTACCAGGCACGTGATCGGGACGCGGCCTGAAGCCACGCGTGCACCGCGGGTGGGAGATCGGCCACGCCGCAGCGTCCTCGACCGTCCGCAGCGTGCCAGTGGCCTTGTCGGGGTCCTGGTGGCTGGTCCAGCCGCAGCCTGCGCCGTCGAAGACCTGCATCCACTGCACGCTGACCTCCCCGGACCGGTTCAAACTCGCGACCTACGCATTGCAACCCTCGTTCCCATTTCGTTCCCATCGGGCCGTTTCGGAGTCCGGTCGGGAGAGTGGTCTAGTCCACGAACTGATCAAGGAAAAGCAAAAGCCCCAGGTCACGGCGAGTGAGTCCTGAGGCTTCTACAGAGCCGCCTTCGGGATTCGAACCCGAGACCTACGCATTACGAGTGCGTTGCTCTGGCCAACTGAGCTAAGGCGGCACGCCCTGTCGCACTATGGTGCGAGCAGCAGCGTCGCTAAGTTTACACAGTTTCCGAGGGTGCTCCGCACCACCCGCCTCAGGGGCCATATGCGCAGGTCAGCGGCAGGGAGAGCCGCAGGGAGTCAGGAGCACTTCGTGCCGTCGGCCGGCGGGGTGCCGTCCAGGAGGTACGTGTTGATCGCCGTGTCGATGCAGTGGCTGCCGCGGCCGTACGCGGTGTGACCGTCGCCCTCGTACGTGAGGAGCCTGCCCGAGGAGAGCTGGGCGGCGAGGGACTGGGCCCACTTGTACGGGGTCGCCGGGTCACGAGTGGTGCCGACCACGACGATCGGGGACGTGCCCTTCGCCGTGATGCGGTGCGCGGTTCCGGTGGGCGCGGCGGGCCAGTGGGCGCAGTTCAGGGCAGCCCAGGCGAAGGCCTTGCCGAAGACCGGGGAGGCCTTCTCGAAGCTGGGGAGGGCCTGCTCGACGGCGTCCGGGCCGGTGAAGGCCGGGGGCGCGTCCAGGCAGTTCACCGACGCGTTGGCGAACATCAGGTTCGCGTACGTGCCGTTCGGCTTTCGCTCGTAGTAGCTGTCGGACAGGGCGAGCAGGCCGGACCCGTCGCCCGCCCGGACGCCGGCGAGGGCGCTACGGAGCTGGGGCCAGGTCCCCTCGTCGTACATGGCGGCGATGACACCGGTGGTGGCGAGGGACTCGCCGAGCTTGCGGGAGTCGCCGGCCGGGACGGGCTTGGCGTCGAGGTCGGTGAAGAGCTGCTTCAGCCGGGTCGCGGCGTCCGCGGTGGAGGTGGTGCCGAGCGGGCAGTCCGGCTTCTTCACGCAGTCCGCGGCGAAGGCCTGGAACGCGACCTCGAAGCCCGCCGTCTGGTCGCGGTTCATCTCCAGCGACGAAAGCGACGGGTCCATCGCACCGTCGAGGACGAGACGGCCGGTCCGGCCGGGGAAGAGTTCGGCGTACGTCGCACCGAGGAAGGTGCCGTACGACGCCCCGAGGTACGTCAGCTTCTCGTCGCCGAGCAGGGCCCGCAGGATGTCCATGTCGCGGGCCGTCTCGACGGTGGAGACATGCGGGAGGATCGTGCCGGAGCGCTGCTCACAGCCGTCTGCGAACTTGTCGAAGGCGGTGCCCAGCTCCGAGACCTCGGCACGGTCGTCGGGGGTCTGGTCGACCTGGGTGTACGCGTCCATCTGCGGGCCGGTGAGGCATTCGACGGGCTCGCTGCGGGCGACGCCGCGCGGGTCGATGGCGACCATGTCGTAGCGGGCGCGGACCGCGGCGGGGTAGCCGAGGGCCGCGTAGCTCTGGAGGTAGCCGATGGCCGAGCCGCCGGGGCCGCCCGGGTTCACCAGCAAGGAGCCGATCCGCTTGCCCGGACCGGTGGCCTTCTTCCGGGAGACGGCCAGCTTGATGTCGCCGCCGTCCGGCTTCCGGTAGTCGCGCGGCGCCTTCATCGTGGCGCACTGGAAACCAGGGACGCCGCAGTCCCGCCAGCTCAGATGCTGCGCGTAGTACGGCTGGAGCGCCGCGGGTGCGGCGGTCGTCGGGCCCGACGGGCTCGTCGTCGAACTGCCGTTGCTGCAGCCGGAGATGAGTAGGCCGGTCGTGCCGAGCACGGTGGCGAAGGTACGGAGCAGACGCCTGGTATCCATGCCCGGAGCGTAGCCCTCAAGGGGCGACTGGCCCGTTTCGTTACCCATTCGGATGAATCGGCGGTGCGCGACGAGGACCGCGGACGGATCAGCCGGCGCGCAGAGCCATCGTCATCGCCTCCACTGCGAGCAGCGGCGCCACATTGCGGTCCAGCGCCCGGCGGCAGGCGATCACCGCCTCTATCCGGCGCAGGGTGCGCTCGGGCGTCGAGGACCCGGCGATGCGGTCGAGTGCGTCCCGTACATCGACATTGGCGAGGGCGATCTGCGAACCCAGCTGCAGCGCCAGTACGTCGCGGTAGAAGCCGGTCAGATCGGTGAGGGCGAGGTCGAGGCTGTCGCGCTGGGTACGGGTCTTGCGGCGCTTCTGCTTGTCCTCCAGCTCTTTCATCACCCCTGCCGTGCCGCGCGGCATCCGGCCTCCGGCAGCCGCGCCGAGTGCCGCCTTCATGTCCTCCGTCTCCTTGACGTCCACCTCCTCGGAAACCTGCTTCGCGTCCTCCGTGGCGGTGTCGATCAGCTCCTGGGCGGCCTTGAGGCAACCACCGATGTCCTCCACCCGGAGCGGAAGCCTGAGCACGGCCGCGCGGCGCGCACGGGCCTTCTCGTCGGTGGCCAGGCGGCGGGCGCGGCCGATGTGCCCCTGAGTGGCGCGAGCGGCTGCCGCGGCCCGCTCCGGTTCGATTCCGTCACGCCGGATCAGCACATCGGCAACGGCGCCGACGGGGGGCGTGCGCAGGGTGAGGTGACGGCAGCGGGACCGGATGGTGGGCAGCACGTCTTCGAGCGAGGGTGCGCAGAGCAGCCACACCGTACGGGGCGCGGGCTCCTCGACCGCTTTCAGGAGCACGTTTCCCGCGCCCTCGGTGAGACGGTCGGCGTCCTCCAGGATGATCACCTGCCAGCGGCCCACGGCCGGGGACAGCTGGGCGCGGCGGACCAGCGCACGGGTCTCCTTCACGCCGATGGAGAGCAGGTCCGTACGGACCACCTCGACGTCGGCATGCGTCCCGATGAGGCTGGTGTGGCAGCCGTCGCAGAAACCGCACCCCGGTGCGCCGCCCAGCGCGCGGTCCGGGCTGGTGCACTGGAGGGCGGCGGCGAAGGCGCGGGCAGCGGTGGACCGCCCGGAACCCGGCGGTCCGGTGAACAGCCAGGCGTGGGTCATCTTCGACCCCGGCGGCACCTGATCCCCCGCGGAAATGGCGGTGACCAGCGCATCGGCGTCCCGGGCGGCGGCACCGAGCTGCTCCTGCACCCGGTCCTGGCCGACCAGGTCGTCCCATACGGTCATCGGTCACCGCCCTTCCGGTGGTGGTCTACGGCTCCGGCTTCCCATTGTGGGGGAAGGGTCTGACATTCCCGGCGATCCGGTCCGCCCCTCACCCCCCGGGCCACCCGCCGCGGCCGCTCTCAGCGGCGCGGGCGGCGGCCCCGTCCGGAGGTGCCATGGCCCTCGTCGTCCCGGTCGTGGTCGCCGAGCAGCTCGTCGGCCAGGGTCGGCAGATCGTCCAGCGGAGTCTCCTCGGCCCACTCCGGGCGACGCCGGCGGCCCCGGCCCGGACGCCGGTCCTCGGCTGCCTCGGGGGCGGCGTGCGGATCGCTGACCTGCGGCAGCTCCCGGGTGCGCTCGTTCTCGCCCTCCGGTACGGCGTCCGCCGGGCGCTCGTCGCGGAAGATGCCCCGCGGAACCCGGTCCGCCGGCTGCTCGTCACGTACCGGCGGAAGTACCGCTGTCTCGTCCGCGGAGCCCGTGGCGTCCCGTACCGCAGGCCGCTCGGACGTATCGGCGATCCTCGGGATCATCGTCGTCTCGGCCTGGTCCGAAGACGTGTCGACCGGTGACGGCACCGGCTGCGTCACCTCGTTCGGGCTGACGACCGGCGTCGGCACCGTCAGCTCGTTGTCCGGGACGGAAGCGGACGCGGCCGCCTCGGCCTCGGCCTGCCGCCGGGCAGCCTCGGCCCGCAGCAGCGCCTCCTCCGCCTTGCGCTGCTTCTCCAGCCGCCGCACCTCGGCCTCCTTGCGCAGCCGGGCCTCCTCCTGGGCCTGCCTGCGCAGCCGCTCCTGCTCGGCCTCGCGCGCCTGCTCCTCGGCCTCGCGCCGGACCCGCTCCTCCTCGGCGACCCGACGGGCTTCCTCGGCCTGCCGGCGGGCCTCCTCCGCCTGCCGCTCGGCCTCGCGCTGCCGCGCCTCCTCCAGCTCGCGGCGCCCCCGCTCCTCCTCCTCGACGCGGAGCTTGGCGAGCTGCTCCTGGCGCTCGCGCTCCAGCCGCTCCTCCTCCGCCTTGCGCGCCGCCTCTTCCTCGGCCTTGCGCCTGGCCTCTTCCTCGGCCGCCTTGCGCGCCTCCTCCTGGGCCTTGATCTCGGCCTCGGAGAGCGGCAGAAGCTGGTCGAGCCGGTGGCGTACGACGGTGGTGATCGATTCCGGTTCCTGGCCGGCGTCCACCACCAGGTAGCGGGTCGGGTCTGCGGCGGCCAGCGTGAGGAAGCCGGACCGTACCCGGGCGTGGAACTCGGGCGGCTCGGACTCCAGCCGGTCGGGCGCCTCGGTGAACCGTTCCCGCGCGGTCTCCGGGTCGACGTCGAGCAGCACCGTCAGATGCGGTACGAGTCCGCTCGTCGCCCACCGCGAGATCCGGGCGATCTCGGTCGGGGAGAGATCGCGGCCCGCGCCCTGGTAGGCGACGGACGAGTCGATGTAGCGGTCGGAGATGACGATCGCGCCGCGCTCCAGGGCCGGACGGACCAACGAGTCGATGTGCTCGGCGCGGTCGGCGGCGTAGAGCAGTGCCTCGGCCCGGTTCGAGAGCCCGGCCGACGACACGTCGAGCAGGATCGAGCGCAGCCGCTTGCCGACCGGCGTGGCGCCGGGCTCGCGGGTGACGACGACCTCGTGGCCCTTGGCCCGGATCCACTCGGCGAGCGCCTCGACCTGGGTGGACTTGCCGGCCCCGTCGCCGCCCTCCAGGGCGAGGAAGAAGCCGGTGGCGGCGGGGGCGACAGCCGGCTCGCCGCCGCGCAGGGCCTCGCGCAGGTCACGGCGGAGCGGCACCCCGGAACGGTCGTCCGTCTTCGCGAGGACGATCGCGGCGACCGGCAGCAGCAGGGCACCGATGAGCATGAGGGCGAACGCTGCGCCGCCGTGCGCGAAGACGAAGTCGCCGGCCATCAGCCGGTGGGTGCCGATCGCTGCGGCCAGCAGCGGTCCCGCGACCGCGCCGAGCGCGATCAGGACCCGGACGACTGCCTGGAGGTGCTCAGTCGTCCTGGCCCTGCGGGACTCCTCGGTCTCCTGGTCGACGAGCGTGTGGCCGGTGTTGGCCGCGACACCCGCCGCGTAACCGGCGAGGACCGCGAGGAACACCACGGTCGCCGTGTCCGGCACCAGACCCATCGCGAGGAGCGCGACCCCGGTGACGGCGGTGGCGATGGCGAGCAGCCGGCGCCGCGACAGGGTGGGCAGCACCTTCTCCGCGGTACGGATACCGGCGCCTGTGGCGCCCGTCAGAGCCAGGATCAGCAGGGCGAACGTGGCCGGTCCGCCACCGAGGTCGTAGGCGTGCAGTGCGGCGACTGCGGCTGCGGCTGCGATCGCTCCGGCGACGGCCGCGCACGCGCCGACGATCAGCGGGACGGCGCCGGTGCGGCCCTTGTCCGGGCCGCTGCCGGTGGACGGCCGTCGCAGACCCTCCAGGGGCGAGCGCGGGCGGGGCGTCGGCGAACCAGGGATTTCGAGGAAGTAGAGGGTCGAGATCGAGGCGGAGAACAGCCCGGCCGCGACGTACGAACCGAGAGCCGCCTGGTGGAAGGAGAACCACTCCAGCCCCGAGGACAGCAGATTGCCGATCAGCGTGGCGATCAGCAGAACGGCCGCGGCGGCGGGGACGGCGGCGAAGTCCGTACGGAGGGAGAGCCTGCGCAGGGCGTCGAGGTGGTCGGGCAGCGGGCGTACCGCGGCGCCCTCGGGGGGCGGGGAGGGCAGCAGCGCGGGGGCGGCGCTCTCCTTCGCGACCGTCCACAGCCGTTCGCCGGCGCCGGTGACGAAGACGGTGATGAGGATCATCATGAGCGCCCTGTCGGGCATCCAGTCGATCCACAGCGGGGCGACGACGAGCAGCGCTAGCCGCAGGCCGTCCGCCCCGATCATCAGCCACCGCCGGTCCAGCGGTCCACCGGGCGCGGTGAGCGTCGTCAGCGGCCCCAGGAGTACGGCTCCGAAGAGGAGCGTGGCAAGGATTCGGGCACCGAACACGGCGGCGACGGCAAAGGCCGCCCCGCGGTATCCGGATCCGAATGAGCCCTCAAGGACCGCCGCTTGCAGCGACAGCAGCACCAGCACGAGAAGGGCGAGTGCATCGCCGATACTGCCGACGAGCTGGGCGCTCCACAACCGCTTCAGCGGGGGAACACGCAACAGGGCTCGTACGGCGCGCTGGCGTGAGTCTGCGGCAAGTGTGTCGGAGGTGGGGCTCACGACCGTTGGCTGCTCGGCTCGCGTCATCCGCCCAGCCTATCCGGAGCGGTGCGGTCGGCGACGGCCCCATCCGAACATATGGGCGCCCGAGCGGGGTGCGGAGGTGCTCCCCCGCACGCCGGAGGGGCTGGAATGTCCAGCCCCTCGGGTGTTCGGGAACGCGCTGACCGCCGGTGCGGTCAGTCCTCCACGGACGACGCGGTCGCCTTCTTCGCCGCCGCGGTCGTCTTCTTCGCGGCCGTCGTCTTCTTCGCGGCCGTCGTCTTCTTCGCGGCCGTCGTCTTCTTCGCGGCCGTCTTCTTGGCCGTCGTCGCCTTCTTCGCGGGCGCCTTCTTCGCCGGGGCCTTCTTCGCCGTCTTCTTCTTGGCGGGTCCCTTGGCGCGCTTCTCCGCGAGGAGCTCGTAGCCGCGCTCCGGCGTGATGTCCTCGACGCTGTCGTCGGTCCGCAGCGTCGCGTTCGTCTCGCCGTCGGTGACGTACGCGCCGAAGCGCCCGTCCTTGACGACGACCGGAGCGCCGCTCACCGGGTCCGTGCCCAGTTCCTTCAGCGGCGGCTTGGCGGCGGCGCGCCCGCGCTGCTTGGGCTGGGCGTAGATCGCGAGAGCCTCTTCGAGCGTGATGTCGAAGAGCTGGTCCTCGGACGTCAGCGAACGCGAGTCCGTGCCCTTCTTCAGGTACGGGCCGTAGCGCCCGTTCTGCGCGGTGATCTCGACACCCTCGGCGTCCTCGCCGACCACCCTCGGCAGCGACATCAGCCTGAGCGCGTCCGCCAGCGTCACCGTGTCCAGCGACATCGACTTGAAGAGCGACGCGGTCCGCGGCTTCACCGCGTTCTTGCCGGTCTTCGGCGTGCCCTCGGGCAGCACCTCGGTGACGTACGGACCGTACCGACCGTCCTTCGCGATGATCTGGTTCCCGGTCACCGGGTCCGCGCCGAGCTCGTAGTCGCCGCTCGGCTTGGCCAGCAGCTCCTCCGCGTACTCGACCGACAGCTCGTCGGGCGCCAGGTCCTCCGGCACGTCCGCGCGCTGGTGGCCCTCGGCATCCTTCTCACCGCGCTCGATGTACGGGCCGTACCGCCCGACGCGGAGCTTGATGTCGTTGCCGACGGGGAAGGAGGAGATCTCCCGGGCGTCGATCGCGCCGAGGTCGGTGACGAGCTCCTTGAGACCGCCGAGGTGGTCGCCGTCGCCGTTGCCCGCGGCGGAGGCCGCGCCACTGACGGCGTCGTCGCCCTCGCCGAAGTAGAAACGCCTCAGCCACGGCACGGACTGGGCCTCGCCCCGCGCGATGCGGTCGAGGTCGTCCTCCATCCGCGCGGTGAAGTCGTAGTCGACGAGCCGGCCGAAGTGCTTCTCCAGCAGGTTGACCACGGCGAAGGAGAGGAAGGACGGGACGAGCGCCGTGCCCTTCTTGAAGACGTAGCCGCGGTCGAGGATGGTGCCGATGATCGAGGCGTACGTCGACGGACGGCCGATCTCGCGCTCTTCCAGCTCCTTGACCAGCGAGGCCTCGGTGTAACGGGCCGGCGGCTTGGTCGCGTGGCCGTCGACCGAGATCTCGTCGGTGGACAGCGCGTCGCCCTCGGCGACCTGCGGCAGCCGGCGCTCGCGGTCGTCGAGCTCGGCGTTCGGGTCGTCGGCGCCTTCGACGTAGGCCTTCATGAAGCCGTGGAAGGTGATCGTCTTGCCGGACGCGGAGAACTCGGCGTCCCGGCCGTCGCTCGCCCGGCCGCCGATCTTGACGGTGACGGAGTTGCCGACCGCGTCCTTCATCTGGGAGGCGACGGTCCGCTTCCAGATCAGCTCGTAGAGCCGGAACTGGTCGCCGGTGAGGGGGGTCTCGGCGGGTGTGCGGAAGCGGTCGCCGGAGGGGCGGATCGCCTCGTGCGCCTCCTGCGCGTTCTTGACCTTCCCGGCGTACGTGCGCGGCTTGTCCGGCAGGTAGTCGGCGCCGTACAACTGCGTGACCTGCGCCCTCGCCGCGGAAACCGCGGTGTCGGAGAGCGTCGTGGAGTCGGTACGCATGTAGGTGATGAAGCCGTTCTCGTACAGCTTCTGTGCGACCTGCATGGTGGCCTTCGCCCCGAAGCCCAGCTTCCGGCTCGCCTCCTGCTGGAGGGTCGTCGTACGGAACGGGGCGTACGGGGAACGGCGGTACGGCTTCGACTCGACGGACCGCACGGCGAACGCGGAGCCGGCGAGCGCGGCGGCCAGGGCCCGGGCGTTCGTCTCGTCCAGGTGCAGCACCTGGCCGGAGCCGGATTTCAGCTGTCCGTCCGGACCGAAGTCGCGGCCCTGGGCAATCCGGCGGCCGTCGACCGCGCTGAGGCGGGCGGTCAGCGTCGACGGGTCGGAGGCGTCACCGGTACGGCCGGTGGCAAAGGCGCCGGTCAGGTCCCAGTACTCGGCGGAACGGAAGGCGATGCGCTCGCGCTCCCGCTCGACGACGAGTCGGGTGGCGACGGACTGGACCCGGCCTGCCGAGAGCCGCGGCATGACCTTCTTCCACAGGACCGGCGAGACCTCGTAGCCGTAGAGGCGGTCGAGGATACGGCGGGTCTCCTGGGCGTCGACCATGCGCTGGTTCAGCTCGCGCGGGTTGGCGACGGCGGCCTGGATCGCGTCCTTGGTGATCTCGTGGAAGACCATCCGGTGGACCGGGACCTTGGGCTTCAGCACTTCCTGCAGGTGCCACGCGATGGCTTCGCCCTCGCGGTCCTCATCGGTGGCGAGGAAGAGTTCGTCGGACTCGGCCAGCAGCTGCTTGAGCTTCCTGACCTGCGCCTTCTTGTCCGCGTTGACGACATAGATGGGCTGGAAGTCATGCTCGACGTCGACGCCGAGCCGACGGACCTCGCCGGTGTACTCGTCGGGGACCTCTGCGGCGCCGTTCGGCAGGTCACGGATGTGCCCGACGCTCGCCTCGACGACGTATCCGGGGCCGAGGTAGCCCTTGATCGTCTTCGCCTTGGCAGGCGACTCGACGATGACGAGTCGGCGGCCGCCCTGTGCGGTCTCGCTGGTCGGGGACAACTTCGCTCTTCTCTCCGGTCGACACTCAATGGGCATCCGGGCAGCGCGATGACGCTGCCGACGGTGCTGTCGCTGCGGAGTGTGACGGTACAACCCGCCCCCGTGTCAAACGGCAAAAGCCCGCAACGGCCACTCGAACGGTAACCCGACTTCCGCCATTCCTGCCGCCCGGAGTGCCCGATACGCGGCGCGCGCGGTCGCTGCCTGCGGGTTTCGCGGCGCCGTGGCGGTACTGCGGCCGCCGGAGGAGAGTGGCGGGACAGCCGGGTGTGTTCACGTCCCGGGCCGGGTGATCACACGGCGGCGACGCGGGTGGCGAGGCGGCAGCCGTGGATCAGATGCGGGTGAAGCACCCCACACCGAGGACGAGGAAAAGTACGCCGAACAGAGTGGCGAGTGTGGCGGAAACAACGGGGCGCACCCTGTACGCCACCGGCGCGCGGTGTGCGACGCGCGCCCCCGTCCAAACCAGCAGCGCGGTCCCGAACAGCGCGAACGTCGTTCCGGCGAATACTGCAGGTCCGCTCTCCATGCCCGTACGCCTCTCCGTGACCGCCCGGCCCGGGGCCGATGCCCGTGTCGAGTCAGGGGGAGGCTGTCACTCGGGGGCGACACCGGTGCGAACCCCGGGTGAACTCCAGTGCCGCGGTCCACGGGGGTGCGCTCCGCCCGGGCCGCGCTCGTTGGCCGGATCACATCAGGTCGAGGGTCGCGCGACGCCGGCTGCCACGTTCGAACACCGCCAACAGGACCACGGCGAGCACCGCGTATCCGGCCCCCGTCGCCAGCTCGGCGCCGAGCCGTCCCCGGTCGAGGCCACCACCTGCGGACAGCTCCCGGGCGGCCTCGGCGGCATGGGTCAGCGGGAGAACGTCGCCGACGGCCCGCATCCACTCCGGCAGGGTCTCGCGCGGCACATTCGCGCCGGTCAGCAGCAGGAGTACGGAAGCGGCCACATTGGACACCAGGAACACATCGCGGAAACGCAGTCCCAGCGCCCCGAGGGCGAGGCCGAAGACGGAGCACCCGGCCGAGGCGGCGAGCAGCACTGCGGCAAGACCGGGCAGCGCCCCAACCGGAATCCGCAGACCCAGCAGGAGAGTGGTGGCGGTGAGCGTGAAGACACTGATGAGGAGGCCGTTCAGTACGTACGGCAGGGCGCGCCCGAACCAGAGCGGAGCCCGGTGCCGAGGGCTCAGCAGCACCGCGCCGAGCGTGCCGTAGCGACGCTCGTTGGCGACGGCCATGGTGCCGCCGTAGACGCAGGCGGTGGAGGCGGCGACAACGGCGTTGCCCAGCAGGTAGAAGCGGTCGTCGGCGACGCCCAGCTGCCGTCCGAGGAAGACGAAGAACAGCAGTTGCAGCAGCGGGCCGACCAGCAGGGTGCCGATGAACATGGGCGGCGTAGTCCAGTTGAAGAGTGCCCGGTAGGAGATGGCGCCGCCGACCACGACGAGTCGCAGCGTACGGACGATCCTCCGGGTGAGGGCGCGGGAGGGGGCGAGGAAGGACATGCGGGAACTCCAGGGCTTCGGGGCTGTGCGGCTGACCGGCCGTCCGGCCGTCCGGCTTCAGGCGAGGGAGAGCGTCGCCGCGGCCCGTGCCCGGCGTTCGACCCTCCCCAGTACCAGCACGGCGATCAGCGCGTAGAACAGGCCGAGGGCGAGGGCCACGGCCATCGGGGCCAGCACCTCACCGGCGGACGGGCCGCCGGAGGTCGCTGCGTGCACGGCCCGCGAACCCCAGGTGGTGGGCAGCACCCAGGAGACCGGACGCGTCCAGTCCGGCAGCACGGTGATGGGCACGAGCATCCCGGACAGCAGCCACACGGGCGCGTCCAGCGGGTTGGCGAGGGCGTTGGCGTTGCGCAGCAGCACGAACGTGGCGGCGAGGAGCAGCCCCATCATCCCGAGCGACAGGACGCACACCGGTACGGCCACCAGGAACAGCAAAGGGTGGGCGAAGTCGAGCGGCACATCGAAGAGCACGGCGCCCCAGATCACGGTCGCACCCATGGCGTACGTGCCGATGACGGCCGTGGCGAGCGTGATCGGCAGAAGGACGAGGGGGAGCGGCGTGGGCGAGCTGATCAGCGTCTCCAGGGTGCCGAGCCAGCGCTGGTTCTGTACGGTTCCGCCCGATCCGAGGAGCACCGAGGACCAGATGCCCATCAGCCCCGCTCCGACGGCAGCCGTCAGCAGCCGGTCGGGGTCGTCCGCGGCACGGAAGAGGTAGACGGCAAGGGTCGCGTAGACGAGGGGAACGAGGACGGCGAAGGTGATTTCGAGCGGTGAGCGGCTCATGTACGAGACATGGGTACGTACACCGACGACGGTCAGGCGCAGAACCCGCGGCAGGGTCGTCATCGTGGTCATGCCACGACCTCCTCGGACCGGTCGGCCGCCGCGCCCCCGGACGCACGGTCCGCACCGCTCTCCGCCTCCTCGACGATCGCGATGTACGCGTCCTCCAGGGTGGGTTCACGGGTGACGACGCGTCCGATCCGGATCCCGTCGAGCGCGGCCAGGACCCGTGAGTGCAGCTCGGCGCCCCGCTCCGTCTGCACCATGACGGCCTGCCGGCTGCCGCGCTCCTCGGCCGCCACTCCGCGCACCCCGGGCAGTTCCCGGATGCGGTCGAGGTGCTCGTCGGCCGCTCCGCATGCCTCGATCTCCAGGATGTCGCGCTCCTGGACCCGGGACTTGAGCCGGTCCGGGGTTCCGAGCGCCTGGATCGTGCCACCCGCGATCACCGCGATCCGGTCGCACAACTCATCGGCCTCGGCCATGTAATGGGTGGTGAGCAGGACGGTGGTGCCACCGGTCCGCAGATCGGCGACGGTACGGCGCAGATCGCGCGCCGCCACCGGGTCGACGCCGATGGACGGCTCATCGAGGAAGAGGACATCGGGCTTGTGCAGCAGGCCACGGGCGATGTGCAGGCGTTGCCGCATCCCGCGCGAGTAGCCCTCGACGCGTTCCTTCTCCCGGCCGGCCAGACCGACCAGATCGAGGAGTTCGGCGATCCGGCGCCTCTGGTCGCGCGGTTCGACCCCGTACAGCTCGGCGAAGTAGCGCAGGTTGTCGAGGGCGGAGAGCCGGTCGTACAGGCCCCGGTCGCCGCCGAAGACGTAACCGATCCTGCGGCGTACGGCGACGGGGTCGGACGCCACGTCGTGGCCGAGGACCCGGGCCGTGCCGGAGGTGGGCAGCAGCAGGGTGTTGAGCATCTTGATGGTGGTGGTCTTGCCCGCTCCGTTGGGGCCGAGCAGTCCGAACAGCTCGCCGCGCGCCACCTCGAAGCTGACGCCGCGCACGGCTTCGGTCACGGTACGGCGGGGGCGCAGAAAGCCGGTGCGGTTGGTGTAGGTGCGGCGGAGATTCCTCGCCTCGATCGCAAGCATGGCGCGGACGCTAAGCCCGCCCGTACCGCACCTGCCATCAATTCGGGGGCGGCCGAATCGTCGCTCACATCCCGGCCCGGTCAGGACACGGCGCGCAGCACGTCCTCGCCCGAGAGCAGCGCGAGCAGCGCCCGGCCGGTGTCCGTGAGCTGGTAGTAGACGCTGCGCCCGACCCGGTGGCGGGTGACGACGTCCGCGTCGGCGAGGACGGACAAGTGCTCCGAGACCGTGCTCGGCGCGAGCCCGAGCCGGTCGGCTATCCCGGCCGTGGTGAGCGGACCGCCGAGCTGGCGCAGCACCGATGCCCGGCCCCGTCCGAGCAGCACACCGAGCCGGTCGGTGGCCTCCGGTCCCGCCCCGGCGGGCTCGCGGAGCGCGCCCGCGCCCTGGGCCTGGAAGGAGACGGCGATGACTTCGGGATCGTCGGTGGAGTAAAGCCGGCAGCCCTCGGCGAAGACGAGCGGTACCAGCAGGAGCCGCCGCTCGCCCGCCCGGTACTCGGCGTCGATGTGCTTGGTCAGCTCAAGGACGGGCGGCGTCCACCTGGCCCGCGCCTCCAGTCCGGTGAAGAGCGCGTCGATGCCTTCGGTCGCGAACGTCCGGGCGCGGATGAGGGCTTCGTCCTCGACGAGGCGCCGCACGGTCGGCCAGTGCGGCTCCATCGCCCCTTCCCAGTACGCGGCGTAGGAATCCGCCAGCGCGGCGCAGGCCGCCTCCGGATCCGCCAGGTAGGGCCGGATGCGCGGATGGTCCCCGAGTCCCGGATAGTGCTCCTCGACCCCGGCCCGTACGACCTCGGGCGGCGTGGCCCTGATGATGTCCAGCTCCGTCTCGACGGACGAGGCGCCGACCGGCCGGGGCAGCAGGAAGTCCGGGAAGCTCAGCGGGCCGTCGGTCAGCAGCCGCAGCGCCGCGGTCCGGTCGTCCTCGCGCAGCACTTCACGGGCCCGCCCGACCCATTTCTCGTACGGCCAGGAGGGCGTACGGTGCGGCTTGGCCAGATGCAGGCTGCAGAAAACGTCCCACAGTGGGCTGATGGCGATCCGGGTCGCGCTGAGCGCCGCCTCGTCCAGCTCGATCCGGATCACCCGGCGGTCACCGTCCGCTCCGCGCTCATCAGGCCGCCCCCACCGGCTCCAGGAACCCTTCCTCCACCAGCAGCCGGATCGCCTGCGGGGTACGGTCGCGCAGCAGTACCGGGTCCTCGTTCATCAACTGGGCGATCGCGTCCAGGATCCGGCCCGCGGGCAGCGTCCCGTCGCAGACGCCCGCGAAACCGGCGCCGACCGCGTCGACCTTCGTCGCGCGCCGCATGCCGCGGTTCTGACGCAGCACCACATGCTCGGGGTCCTCCGCGCCCGGCAGTCCGACCTGCTCCTGCATCACTTCCGGGGCCAGCGTGAAGTGGTCGGCGAGCAGCGCCGCGTCATCGTGCGTCCGCAGATAGTCCTGGCGCGCGAAGTGGGCCTCCACGGCCGCGCCGAGCGGCTGTTCCACCGGATGCGGCCACTCCTCGATCACGACCGACGGATTACCGTCGGCCGCGGCCACGGACTTCCGGAGCGTGATCCAGCCGAAGCCGACGCCCTTCGTCTTGCGGGCCTCGAACTCGTCCAGCCAGGCGTCGTACCGTGCGGCGTACTCCCCGGGGTCCGTACGGTGGTCGCCGCTGTCGCGCAGCCACAGCTCCACGTACTGCGTGATGTCCTGCACTTCCCGCTGGACGACCCAGGCATCGCAGTCGCGCGGCACCCAGGAGCGCAGCCGGTCCTGCCACTCCTCGCCCTCGACGTGCTGCCAGTTGGCGAGAAAGTGCGCGTATCCCCCCTCGCTCAGCCGGTCGCCGGCCTGCCGCACCAGCGTCCGGCACAGGTCGTCGCCGCCCATGCCGCCGTCGCGGTACGTGAGGCGGGCGCCCGGCGAGATGACGAACGGCGGATTCGACACGATGAGGTCGTACGTCTCGGTGTCGACCGGCTCGAAGAGCGAACCCTCGCGCAGATCGGCCGGGGCGGCACCGGACAGGGCGAGGGTCAGCCGGGTGAAGGCGAGGGCGCGGGGATTGAGGTCCGTGGCCGTGACCCGGATGGCGTGCTGCGCGGCGTGCAGCGCCTGGATGCCGGAGCCCGTACCGAGATCGAGCGCGGAGGCGACCGGCGTACGGACGGTGATCCCGGCGAGTGTGGACGACGCCCCACCGACGCCGAGGACCACCCCCTCCTCGTGCGAACCGATGCCACCCGCGCCGCCGACCGCGCAGCCCAGGTCGGAGACGATGAACCAGTCCTGCGCCTCGGGCCCGCTGTACGGCCGCACATCGACGGCGGCGCGCACCTCGTCGCCCGCACGGATCACCCAGCCGTCCTCGACGCACTCGTCCAGCGGGAGCGCGGCGCGGGCCCGCTCGTACGGGACGGGGCGCTGAAGCAGGAAGAGCCGCACCAGCGTGTCGAGCGGGGAGCCGCCACGGGTGGCCCGCAGTGCCGGAACCGTCTCGCTGCGGGCGAGCGCGGCATAGGCGGGCGCGCCGAGCAGGTCGAGGAGACCGTCGGCGGTGAAGGCGGCGGCAAGCAGGGCTTCGCGGAGCCGGGGCGAACGGTCGGGCGCGGGGAGACTGGTCGTACTCACCCGCCCATTGTGGCCGCTCCCACCGACAACGGCAGCGGCCCGGCAGCATCGGAGCTGCCGGGCCGGTCGTACCGCCGTTGTCAGGGCTTCTTGCTGGGCGACGCGGAAGCCGACTTCTCGGGCGCCTTCGACGGCGTGGCGGCCGGCGGGACCGAAGCCGTCGGCTTCTGGCAGCCCGGCTGCTTGGCCATCGCGATGCCGACCTTGCCGGACTGGAGCTGCTTCAGCGCCTGGTCACCATTGGTGCTGATCTTGTTCAGCTCGTCGGCGATGCCCTTCAGGCCGTCGGCGAACTTCGCCTGGTCCTTGATGTCGAGCGCGTCGACCTTCTTCTGCAGTTCCGCGTAAGCGGCCGAGGAGGCGTTGAGCTCCTTCACTGCCTCCTTGTGCGTGGTCGCGCCGTTGTCGACCGGCGGTGCACCCGCCGAGTCCACAGCTGTGCCCAGCGCCTTGTACGCCTGCGAGATCTGCTGGAAGGCGGCCGAGTCGGTCTTCTGGACATCGGCGGGCTTGCTGTTGTCGGCGGTCTGCTGCTGGATGGCGGCGTTGGCGTTCGCGATCTTCTGCAGCTGGGGCTTGACCTGGTCACAGACCTTCTTGGCCCAGTCGTTGACCTTGTTGTCGCTGCCGCTGTTGTCGCTGCAGCCCGACAGCGTAAGTACCAGTACCGCACCGCCGGACAGTGCGGCTGCAAGCTTCTTGTTCACCGGATCGGTCCCTTCCAAGGCTCTCGGCCCCGGAACTTACACGCCAAATGACCTCCATCCGGGTGCCGGGCGTCCGATGGAGGGCCTTTTGTAGCCATTTGCACCAAGGGAAATGAGGGAGATACAACTCACGCGCGAACGGGTGAACGCGCGCGGCAGGCGAACGGCAAACGGGTGGGCAGCGCATCGGAATGCGCCGCCCACCCGTTCTTTGACCAGGTCATGCCCTTGCTTGATCAGGTGCTGCCCCGGGGTGTTCGGGTACAGCCCGAGAGCTGTCGCTCTCTTCCCTGTACCCGCCTCATGAAACGGCAGCCGGGTCGGTCGACTTGGCAGTCGCGCCGCCGTCGTCGGAGTCGTCCTCGTCGCCCACGGCAATCCCGCGACGCTTGGAGACATAGACCGCGCCGACGATGACGGCGAGGGCGAGCACCGCCACCACCGCCCGCACGCCCGCGCTCGCGTCCGCCCCGTAGCTGAACTGCACCACCGCCGGCGCGATGAGCAGCGCCACCAGGTTCATCACCTTGAGCAGCGGGTTGATCGCCGGTCCCGCCGTGTCCTTGAACGGATCGCCGACCGTGTCGCCGATCACGGTCGCGGCGTGGGCCTCGCTGCCCTTGCCGCCGTGATGACCGTCCTCGACGAGCTTCTTGGCGTTGTCCCACGCGCCTCCGGAGTTGGCGAGGAAGACCGCCATCAGCGTCCCGGTGCCGATCGCGCCCGCGAGGTACGAACCGAGCGCCCCGACACCGAGGGTGAAGCCCACCGCGATCGGCGCCAGCACCGCGAGCAGCCCGGGCGTGGCGAGCTCACGCAACGCGTCCTTGGTGCAGATGTCGACGACGCGCCCGTACTCCGGCTTCTCGGTGTAGTCCATGATCCCGGGGTGCTCGCGGAACTGCCGCCGCACCTCGTAGACCACGGACCCGGCGGACCGGGACACCGCGTTGATGGCCAGGCCGGAGAAGAGGAAGACGACCGCGGCCCCGAGGATCAGCCCCACCAGGTTGTTGGGCTGCGAGATGTCGAGGCTGAGGGTCATTTCCCCGGCCTTGGCACCCACGTCGTCGACCGCCGTGGCGATCGCGTCGCGGTACGAGCCGAAGAGCGCCGACGCCGCCAGCACGGCGGTGGCGATGGCGATGCCCTTGGTGATGGCCTTGGTGGTGTTGCCGACGGCATCCAGGTCGGTGAGGACCTGGGCACCGGCGCCGGTGACGTCGCCGGACATCTCGGCGATGCCCTGCGCGTTGTCGGAGACCGGTCCGAAGGTGTCCATGGCGACGATGACCCCGACGGTGGTGAGCAGCCCGGTTCCGGCGAGGGCCACCGCGAAGAGCGCCAGCATGATCGACGTACCGCCGAGCAGAAACGCCCCGTAGACGCCGAGGCCGATCAGCAGCGCGGTGTAGACGGCGGACTCCAGACCGATGGAGATCCCGGCGAGTACGACGGTGGCCGGGCCGGTCAGGGAGGACTTGCCGATGTCCTGGACGGGACGCCGGCCGGTCTCGGTGAAGTAGCCGGTGAGCTGCTGGATCAGCGCGGCCAGCACGATGCCGATGGCGACGGCGACCAGGGCGAAGACCCGAGGGTCACCGCTGTGCGCGGTGATCGCGCTGTCGGTGACGCCGTCCAGGTCGGCGTACGAGGACGGCAGGTAGACGAAGACGGCCACCCCCACCAGGACGAGCGAGATCACCGCGGAGATGAAGAAGCCGCGGTTGATGGCGGTCATCCCGCTGCGGTCGGCGCGCCGCGGGGCGACCGCGAAGATGCCGATCATCGCGGTGACCACGCCGATCGCCGGCACGATCAGGGGAAAGGCCAGTCCGGCGTCGCCGAAAGCGGCCTTGCCGAGGATGAGCGCGGCGACGAGCGTCACGGCGTACGACTCGAACAGGTCGGCCGCCATGCCCGCGCAGTCACCGACGTTGTCGCCCACGTTGTCGGCAATGGTGGCGGCGTTGCGCGGGTCGTCCTCCGGGATGCCCTGCTCGACCTTGCCCACGAGGTCGGCGCCCACATCGGCGGCCTTGGTGAAGATGCCGCCACCGACCCTCATGAACATGGCGATGAGCGCGGCACCGAGCCCGAAGCCCTCGAGCACCTTGGGCGCGTCGGCGGCATAGACGAGAACCACGCACGAGGCGCCGAGCAGCCCGAGCCCCACCGTGATCATGCCGACCACGCCGCCCGTGCGGAAAGCAATCTTCATCGCCCGGTGCGATACGTCGGTGAGATCTTTTTCCGGTTCGCCTTCCGCCGGAGTCGCCTCACGCGCGGCGGCGGCCACCCGCACATTGCTGCGGACGGCGAGACGCATGCCGATGTATCCGGTGGTCGCCGAGAAAAGCGCACCCACCAGGAAGAACAGCGACCGGCCGGCGCGCTGCGACCACGTGTCGGCCGGAAGCAGCAGAAGCAGGAAGAAGACCACGACGGCAAAGACGCCGACAGTGCGCAGCTGCCGGGCCAGATAGGCGTTCGCGCCTTCCTGGACGGCTGCCGCGATCTCCTTCATGCGGTCGGTGCCCTCGCCGGCCGCCAGCACCTGGCGGGCCAGCAGCCGGGCGACGATCAGTGCGGCGACGGCGACGATCGCGATGACGATCACGATGACGCGGTTGTCATCGGTGAGTACCGCGGCCGCGAGAGAGGTGGGTCGGTCGGAAAGTGCGGAAACTTCGGGCAGTTCTGCCAGTGGTGTGTTGATGAAGCCCGCCATACGTCCTCCTTGACGCTCAGCGCTCAAGACGTGGACGGATTGTAGGGAGCAGAACCTGATCAAAACAGTCCGCGGTAAATGTAAATCGACTTTACCCGCCGATCGGTAAATGATCGCGCCCTCGGATTGATCCGAATGCAGTAATGGGGCAGAAGCATTGTCCGTAGATCGCTGATCAAGCAGGAATGAAAAAAGGCCCTGCTCGGCAGGGCCTCGGAGAGTGGATAAGGAGTTACGGATCGGGGCGGCGCCGCGACGGGCCGGCCCGTTGTGACGCCTCCGGCGCCTCAGGGATGCAGTGTTGCGGGCGTCTTCGGCCAGCTCATGCGGATGACTCCGCCGTCGGTTCCCGATCTGACTTCCACATCGTCGACGAGGCCGCTGATGACCGCGAGACCCATCTCGTCCTCACTGTCGGCGTCGGTCTCGGTATCCGGTTGGCCGGGCCCCGCTCCGGGCGCCTCGGCGGCTCCGGTCTCCCCACCGGGGCCAGGCACCTCGTCACCGACCTCGACGGAGAAGGTCTTCTCCTCCTCGGTCAGGACGACCTTGACCGGAGCGGTGATGCCGTGGTTGCGGTGCAGCCCTACGGCGCGGCTGCAGGCCTCACCGACGGCGAGTCGGACCTCGTCGAGCACTGCCTCGTCGACCCCGGCGCGGCGCGCCACGGCGGCCGCCACAAGGCGGGCCGTCCTGACGTGTTCGGGCTGGGCGCTGAAGCGGAGTTCAACAGTGGCCATGCGATCCCCCTCAGACGTACGGGCGTGCATCTCAGGGGCCGGGCGCACTGCCCGGTACCCCCGACTCTCTCTTCCTCCGGAAGCCGGCAGAGCCACCGGCCCCCGACAGCCGACGTGCGACCGTCGGCAGCCGGCCCACCGGCTGCCGACGGATACCCCGTCGACGCCCGGAAGCCGTCCGTACCGATGGCCGACAGCCCGCTGCCGGGCGTGTCACAGCCGACGGCCCGGCCCGGCTGCCGGAATGCCGATGACCCGGCACCACGACTTCCACCGAACCAGCCGCCCGCCGAACGGGCCGCGGTCCGACCCGGCTGTGCACCGGACCGGCCGACTGACTGCCGGACCGGCCGACTGCCGGACCGACCTCCGGCCGATCCGGAAGCAGGCGGTCAGCCGTCAGTCGGTGGCCGCGACAGCCTCGTCGACCGTGGTGTGGATCGGGAACACCTTGGTCAGACCAGTAATCCGGAAGATCTTGAGAATGCGCTCCTGGTTGCAGACCAGGCGCAGTGAGCCCTCATGGGCCCGGACACGCTTCAGGCCGCCCACGAGCACGCCGAGGCCGGTGGAGTCGAGGAAGTCGACACCTTCCATGTCGACAACCAGGTGGTAGCTGCCGTCATTCACCAACTCGACCAACTGCTCGCGCAGCTTGGGCGCGGTATACACATCAATCTCGCCACCGACCTCGACGACCGTACGGTCGCCACCAGGGCCGGACACATTGCGAGTCGACAAGGACAGGTCCACGGATCCTCCAGCACCTTGCTATCGAGCGGTCGCCCCTCGGTCTCCCCGACGGAGCCAGGGGACGGATCGCCAGCCGCGATGGCATTCAATCACTTACCAGCAGCCATGCACGACGCCTTGGGACCATTGTCCGTCACGGCGGTGACACACTCGATGCCGATGGCCAAGAATCACCGCCCCAGTCGACCACCCGAGAGCAGGGACTCCCGCCCCTCTCCCGCCATGGTCCTCGACCGGCTCGCCGCAGCGGCGGGCCGGTCCGCGCGCATCACTCATACGGAGCACTTGCCCCCGCGAACGGGTACCCATGCCATCTGGCCCGATCGCATCCGGCCGGAAGTGATCGCCGCTGTCCAGAAGGCCGGTATCGACCACCCGTGGGCACACCAGGCGGCCGCCGCGGAGCACGCCCTGGACGGCGAATCCGTCGTGATCGCCACCGGAACCGCCTCCGGCAAGTCGCTCGCCTATCTGGCCCCGGTCCTCAGCGCCCTGCTCGACGGCTCGGAGGCCCCCAACGGCCGTGGCGCGACCGCCCTGTACCTGGCCCCCACCAAGGCGCTCGCCGCCGATCAGCGGCGTTCGGTCAAGGACCTCGCGGCGCCGCTCGGCAACGCGGTCAGGCCCGCGGTCTACGACGGCGACACTCCGGTCGAGGAACGCGAATGGGTACGTCAGTACGCCAACTACGTCCTGACCAACCCCGACATGCTGCACCGCGGGATCCTCCCGTCCCATCCGCGCTGGTCCTCCTTCCTGCGCGCCCTGCGCTATGTCGTCATCGACGAGTGCCACACCTATCGCGGCGTCTTCGGCTCCCATGTCGCCCAGGTGGTGCGCCGGCTCCGCCGCCTGTGCGCCCGATACGGAGCCGATCCGGTCTTCCTGCTCGCCTCGGCGACCGCCGCGCAGCCCTCGGTCGCCGCGGGCCGCCTCACCGGCCTCCCGGTCATAGAGGTCGCCGACGACGCCTCGCCCCGCGGCGAGATGGTCTTCGCCCTGTGGGAGCCACCGCTGACCGAGCTGCACGGCGAGAAGGGCGCCCCCGTACGCCGTACGGCCACCGCCGAGACCGCCGACCTCCTCACCGACCTGACCGTCCAGGGCGTCCGCTCGGTCGCCTTCGTGCGCTCCCGGCGCGGCGCCGAGCTCATCTCCGTCATCGCCAAGGAACGCCTCGCCGAGGTGGACCGCTCGCTGCCCGCCCGGGTCGCCGCCTACCGCGGGGGCTACCTCCCCGAGGAACGCCGCGCCCTCGAGCGCGCCCTTCACTCCGGCCGGCTGCTCGGTCTGGCCGCCACCACCGCCCTCGAACTCGGTATCGATGTCTCGGGCCTGGATGCCGTCGTCATCGCCGGATACCCCGGCACCAGGGCGTCGCTGTGGCAGCAGGCGGGCCGCGCCGGGCGCTCCGGCCAGGGCGCCCTGGCCATCCTGGTGGCCCGCGACGACCCGCTGGACACCTTCCTCGTCCACCACCCCGAGGCTCTGTTCCAGCAGCCCGTGGAGTCGACCGTTCTGGACCCGGACAACCCGTACGTCCTTGCCCCCCATCTGTGCGCGGCCGCCGCGGAGCTTCCGCTCACCGAGAGCGACCTGAAGCTGTTCGGGCCGGCCGTGGCCGAGCTGCTGCCGCAGCTGGAGGCCGCGAAACTGCTGCGCAAGCGGGCGTCGGGCTGGCACTGGACCCGGCGCGAGCGGGCCGCCGATCTCACCGACATCCGTGGCGAGGGCGGCCGCCCAGTCCAGATCGTCGAGGAGGGAACCGGTCGGCTGCTGGGCACCGTCGACGAGTCGGCCGCACACACCGCCGTCCACGAAGGGGCCGTCCATCTCCACCAGGGCCTCACCTATCTGGTCCGGAAACTGGATCTCGAGGACTCGGTGGCGCTGGTCGAGGAGGCCAGTCCGCCGTACTCGACGACAGCCCGCGACACCACCTCCATCACCGTCCTGGAGACCGACACAGAGATCCCCTGGGGTGACGGAAGGCTCTGCTACGGCTCCGTGGAGGTCACCAACCAGGTCGTCTCCTTCCTGCGTCGCAAACTGATCACCGGCGAGGTCCTCGGCGAGACCAAGCTCGATCTGCCGCCCCGCACGCTGCGCACCCGCGCGGTGTGGTGGACGGTCACCCAGGACCAGCTGGACGCCGCCCGCATCAACCCGGAGATCCTCGGTGGCGCCCTGCATGCCGCCGAACACGCGTCGATCGGGATGCTGCCCCTCTTCGCCACCTGCGACCGCTGGGACATCGGCGGCGTGTCCGTACCCCTCCATCCGGACACCCTGCTGCCGACGGTCTTCGTGTACGACGGTCATCCGGGCGGCGCCGGATTCGCCGAGCGGGCCTTCCACACCGCCCGCAGCTGGCTCACCGCCACCCGCCAGGCCATCGCGTCCTGCGAGTGCGAAGCGGGCTGCCCGTCGTGCATCCAGTCCCCCAAGTGCGGCAACGGAAACGACCCGCTGCACAAGCGGGGGGCTGTACGCCTCCTCACCGAACTTCTCCGCTCCGCCCCGGCGGACCCGGCGCAGGCGGGGGAGCCGCCGAGCCCGGAATCGGACCGGGATCGCCCGTCGGAGGGCCCGCCCGGGACCTGACCTCGGGTGCGTACGGCCCGAACCGCACCCGGGCCGTCACATCGGCGATCTCCCCCTGCACGGCGCACCGGACCACCGCCGCACCCTGCGCCTCGGCCACCTCCGCGGCCGCCCTGCACGCCACCTCGGCCCCGCGCAGGGCCCGGTCGGCCGCTGCCAGGGCCGCCAGGTCCGCCGCCCCGCCGGCCCGGTGCCGAGCGACCACCACCTGGCCGAGCGCAAGCACGGCCGCGAACACCGCACACAGCGCTGCCGTGGTCACCGCCACCCACACTGTCGCCACCCCCCGATCACGCCCCTCCCCACACCCGCGCGAACCCGCCACCCGCAACGCCCGTCGAACCCGCCACACCCACCGCATCCGTCGCACCCGTCGCTTCTGTCGCAGGGGCGGCGCCGCAATCGCCTCCGTCACGGCTCCGCCCCCAGCGTGTCCTCGGCCATCGCCGCCGCGTCCGCTCTCAGCGTCAGGGCCAGCGCACCCGGTCCGGGCGTCGGCGCAGCCACCCGTACCCGCCACAACTCCCCGGCCCGTTCCACCTCCACACGCGCCCGGTCGGGTGCCACCGAACGGGTGGCAGCCAGCACCTGCGCCTCGGGTTCGGACCGGGCCGCCGCCCTCGCCCCGGCCCTTGCCGCATCCACACACCGGATCTGCGCGGCGGCGGCCATCAGCGCCCAGAGGAGAGCCAGAGCGAACAACACCAGCACCGGGATCACCATGGCCGCCTCCGCCGTCACCGCGCCCCGGTCACCTCCTCCCCTTTCGCGGTCCCCGGCTCCGCTCCCCGAACGCCTCTCAGACCTTGGCATCGAGGGCGTCCGTGAGAATCGACTGCAGTGCCGCCATGACCGCCGGACTGGTGACCACCTTGTAGAGCACCGCCGCCAGCGCACAGGCGGCGATTGTCCCCACCGCGTACTCGGACGTCGTCATCCCGCGGTCCGTCCGGACTCGGCGCGCCACACCCCGCGCCCAGCCCCTGATGCGCTTGATTTGCCATGCCATGTCAACCCCCAGAAGTGTTCTTTTTGCCGATTGGTCACTCATTCGATGCTTTTGTTCATCGGGCTTGCAGAAGCCCGTTCGCCAGGCCGATGACCACCGGCGCCACACCGACCGCCAGAAAGGCGGGCAGAAAGCAGAGCCCCACCGGAGCTGTGATCAGCACGCCGGCCCGCTGGGCGCGCGCCACGGCCTCGCTCGACCGTTCCGCCCGCATCGCCTCGGCCAGCCGGGCGACCGGTTCCGCCGCCGGAGCCCCGGTCGAACCCGCCCGGTCCAGACAGCGGGCCAGCGCGCCGGCGCCCGATATCTCGCCGAACCTCCCCCAGGACACGGCAGGTTCGCCGCCCAGCCGGATCTCCGCCGCTGTCCGTGCCAGCCGTTCGCCGACCGGACCGCCCAGCGACTCCCCGACCGCCTCGGCCGCTTCCCTCGGGCCGGCTCCGGCGGAGATGCACGCCGCCAACAGGTCGGCCGCCAACGGGAGCCGGCGTTCGGTCTCCACAGCTTCCGCATCGGACGCGGCGGGTCTGCGCCGATGCCGTGTCTGCTGCCATCGCCACGTGCTGTACGCCGCCACCAGTCCGACCGCGCACCCCCACGAACCACCGACGAGAAACCAGCCCGTCACCACGGCGCCCAGCAGCACGGCCCAGTTCTTCAACCGGGCCCCGGACACCGACCGCTTGCGCCGCCGCCTACCGGCGTCGACCGCCAGCAGCACCGCGCCCCGGCGGCGCACCACCCGATGCCGCCTCCGCCCGGCCAGGCAGACAGCCAGGTAGGCGACCGCGCCCAGGGCGACCGCCACCGGAACCGGCCCGCGGACGATGTGCCCCACCACGCCGGCCCCTTCGCTCATGGCCGCTCCCCCGCCCGTACGATCCGGCCGGCCCAGCAGAGACCGGCCGTCTCCAGCAGCCCGCCCGTCAACAGGCAGACCAACCCGGCCGGACTGTGCAGGAGCACCCCCAACGGGTCGGCCCCCAGCGCCGCCCCCAGCCCCAGACCGAGCACCGGCAGCAGCGCCAGCACGGCCACCGTCGACCAGGCCCCCGCCAGCTGGGCCCGCAACTCCTCCCGCCGACGCCGCTCGGCCCGCAACGCGCCCTCCAGGCGGTCCAGACCGGCTGCCAGCCCCGCCCCACCGTCGACCGCCACCCTCCAGCAGGCCGCCACCCCGGCGAGCCCCTCCAGCCCGGGTTCGCGCGCCGCCTGCCCGAGGGCCCCCGGCACATCGCCGCCGAACCGCGCCGCGGCCGACACCGCGGCCTCCGCCGCACCCATCGCTCCCGTGCCACGCACCGCCACCAGCAGTGCCTGCCCCGGCTCGTGCCCGGCCCGCAGCTCGCCCACCACCGCACCGCACAGTGCCACCACGGCATCCGCTCTCCGCTCCCGCTCATGCCGCCCGGCCCGCTTACGAAGCCATCGCCGCACCAGTGGTACCGCCAGCGCCCCCGCGGCCACCGGCAGCACGGACTCGCCCAGCACAGCGAGAAGCAACGCCACCGGAAGACACAGCCACTCCCGCCGCTCCCGGAACATCCCCGCGCACCACAGCCGGACCCGGTCCCGGCCGATCCGCGGCACCGGCTCCAGCACCGAACCGACGAACAACACCCGCGCCCGCCGCGTTCCTTGGCCCCGCCCCACCACCAGCCAGGCCGCGGCCCCCGCACACACAGCCGACGCATACGTCGCGTACTCCGGCACCCCCACCGCCGTGCCACCGGTCACAGCGCACCCCCGATCAGCGACCGCAGCCGCTCCCAGCCCCGCTCGTGGACGAAGCCGTCGGCGCCCCACCGCAGCGCCGGGACGGTCACCACCAGCCCGGCCGCATCCCGCTCCAGCACATGCACCTCGGCGATCCGGCGCACCCCGGCCCGGTCCCGTACGAGATGGACCACCACCGACAGCGCCGCCGCCAGCTGACTGTGCAGCGCCACCCGGTCAAGACCGGCTGCCGTCCCCAACGCCTCCAGCCGCGCCGGGACATGCTCGGCAGCGTTGGCGTGAACCGTCCCGCAGCCACCCTCATGGCCGGTGTTCAGCGCAGCAAGCAGTTCGGTGACCTCGGCGCCCCGCACCTCCCCGACCACCAGGCGGTCGGGCCGCATCCGAAGCGCCTGCCGCACCAGGTCCCGCAGAGTCACCCGTCCAGCACCCTCCTGGTTGGCAGGGCGTGACTCCAGCCGCACCACATGCGGATGGTCCGGCCGCAGCTCCGCCGAGTCCTCGGCGAGCACGATCCGCTCCCGCTCCCCGACGGCACCCAGCAAACTCGACAGCAACGTGGTCTTCCCCGCCCCCGTCCCGCCACTGATCAGGTACGAGACCCGGGCCTCGACCAGCGCCCGCAGCACCCGGTCGCCACCCGGCGGTACGGTGCCCGCCGCGACCAACTCCGCCAGCGAGAAGGCCCGGGGGCGCACCACCCGCAGCGACAGACAGGTGGAACCCACGGCCACCGGCGGCAGGACCGCATGCATCCGGGTCCCGTCCGGAAGCCGCGCGTCCACCCAGGGCCGGGCATCGTCCAGCCGCCGTCCTGCCACTGCCGCGAGCCGCTGTGCCAGCCTGCGCACCGCCGGAGCGTCACGGAAGGTCACCCCGGTGAGTTCGAGCCCCCTGCCCCGGTCCACCCACACCCGGTCCGGTGCGGAGACCAGCACATCCGTCACCGCCGGATCGGCGAGCAGCGGTTCCAGCACTCCCGCACCGACCAGTTCGCCGCGCAACTCCTCTGCCGCACCGAGCACTTCGGCATCGCCGAGAAGCCTTCCCTGGGCGCGCAGCGCGGCCGCCACCCCGGCCGGGGTCGGTGCGGCGCCGCTCTGCGCAAGCCGCTGCCGCACGGCGTCGAGGAGCCCGTCGGTCATGACGCACCTTCCCCACCGGGGCCCCCGCCGAGGCCCCCGCCGGCTCCACCGGCAAGCGCCCGCTCCCAGAACGCCGTACAGAATCTGGCGAGCGGTCCGCGGGCACTGGAGCCGGGCGGCGCTCCGTCGTCCTGAGCCGCCAGCAAACCTGATTCCAGCGGGAGTTCACCGGCGAGCGGCAAGTCGAGCGCCTGCGCCACCCAGCGCTCGTCCAGCCCAGCCGCATAGGGGCCGCGTGCCACCACCCGCAGGTCGCCCAGGACCATCCCGGCCGTCGACGCCACGCGTTTTGCCGCCGCGACCGCCCGCAGTTCACCGGGGACCACGAGCAGCCCGAGGTCCAGCTGCGCAAGCGCCTTCGCCACCGACTCGTCGACCCGGCGCGGCAGATCGACGACCACCACCCCGCCGAGCCTGCGGGCGGCCGCCAGCACCGCCTCCATGGCCTGCGGCGGGATGACCACCCAGTCGTCACGCCCCCAGCTGAGCACCCGCAGCCCGTGCAGTGCGGGCAGCGACTCCTCCAGGGCGCCACCGCCGACCCGCCCTTTGGAATGGGCGAAATCCGGCCACCTCATTCCCTCGGCCCGCTCGCCGCCAAGCAGCACATCGATGCCACCGCCCAGCGGATCGCCGTCGATCAGCATCGTCCGCCGCCCGGCCCTGGCCGCCGTCACAGCGAGAGCACAAGCCAGCGTGGACGCGCCGGCGCCGCCCCGCCCGCCGATCACCCCGACGGTGAGAGCGGGCCGCCCCACCCCCTCTGCCGCATTGGCGATCTGATCGACGAGCCAGCTCTCCGCATCGGGCAGCCGCAGCACATATTCGGCCCCGATCTCGACGGCCTGCCGCCAGACATCCGGTGCGTCCTGGTCGTGCCCGACGAGCATCACGCCCTGTCTGCGCAGCGCTCCGCGGCACCGCGGAGCCGCGTCGTCGCCCACCAGGACCATCGGAGCCTGCTCCCAGCCGCCCCTGCCCTCGGGCAGCGTGTGGTGCACCTCAGGCTCCGCGCCAGCGGCCGCGCACAGCCGCAGCAGATCGTCGAGCAGTTCCACGTCCTCGGTCACGATCAATGGTCCGCCCCGGCGTTCTCCGACGACCGACAGACGATCCCGTGCGATGGAGTCAGCCACGATCTCCGCCCCTTCTCACTGCACCTTCACCGCGGTTTCGCAGCGATCTCGGAGCGTTCCGAGACCGGCGATATCCGGAACCCGCGGACTTCGCGGGTGGAATCACCGTGCAGCGCTTCGGAAAATCGTGTGGATCTTGCTCTGAAACTGTGGACAACTCCACCGTTGTGAATATCTCGGTCACCCAAACCGACGACTTCCGGAGAGCAGCACTTCCGTTACACACTGTGACGACACGGAGTCGTGCGGGAGGCCCGAAAAGACAGGCCGTCGCAGCCGAGAAGGAGACAGAATGCTTGATTCCGAGCGGCAGAAACGCGTCCGGACATGCGACGACCCCCGCCGGGGGGGAGAGCGGGGGTCGTCCCCACGGCCGACTCGGGGGGGGAGGAGTCGGACCGGGTTAGCACGGTCGCGAACGATCCGTGACTTCCATGGTGTACCCGAGAGCCTTCTCAGGCAAACCCGCACACCAGAGTTTACGCCGAATGGTGTCCCCCTATGCTCTGCCTTGTGGAAAACCACTCCTTGCCGCGCACAGCAGCCTTCTTCGACCTGGACAAGACGGTCATTGCGAAGTCATCGACTCTGACCTTCAGCAAGTCCTTCTACCAAGGCGGACTGATCAACCGCCGTGCCGTACTGCGCACCGCGTACGCACAGTTCGTGTTCCTCGCCGGGGGCGCCGATCACGACCAGATGGAGCGGATGCGCGAATATCTCTCCGCGCTCTGCAAGGGCTGGAACGTCCAGCAGGTGAAGGAAATCGTCGCCGAGACCCTGCACGATCTGATCGACCCGATCATCTACGACGAGGCGGCGACCCTCATCGAGGAACATCACACCGCCGGACGCGACGTGGTCATCGTCTCCACCTCGGGCGCCGAGGTCGTCGAGCCGATCGGCGAGCTGCTGGGCGCCGACCGGGTCGTCGCCACCCGGATGGTCGTCGGCGACGACGGCTGTTTCACCGGCGAGGTGGAGTACTACGCGTACGGGCCGACGAAGGCCGAGGCGGTCAAGGCGCTCGCCGTGTCCGAGGGATACGACCTCTCGCGGTGCTACGCCTACAGCGATTCCGCGACCGATGTACCGATGCTGGAGTCCGTGGGCCACCCCCACGCGGTCAATCCGGACCGCGCGCTGCGGCGTGAGGCGACGCTCCGGGAATGGCCGATTCTCGTCTTCGACCGCCCGGTCCGACTCAAGCAGCGGCTGCCCGCCTTCTCGATGCCGGCGCGCCCGGCACTCGTCGCCGCGGCGGCGGTGGGCGCGGCGGCCGTCACAGCGGGGCTGGTCTGGTACACCTCGCGCCGGCGCACGGCCACAGCATCCGGCTGACCTCCCGCATCCGGCCGGGACCGGCATCCGACCCGGACCTGCACCCGAACCCGGCCCGCACCCGAACATGCCCTCGGCCGCCGTTCCGGGACGTGGGCCAGGGCGCCACCCACTCGCATCCGGCGCCCTCCGGCGACGTCCGGATCCCACCCCCAACCGCCCGCCCGACTCGTCCGTATTTGAACGCAAAAGTAAAGAAGTACGGCCAGCACTACCGCTTGCCCTGGCTCTGGAGTACAAAGGACTCAACGGCCCGCGAGACCAAGGACATCCGAAAGGATTTACCTGACAACGCAGAGAAGGCCCCACGGACCGAGCATGAATACCCAGCACCCACGCGACGTCGACCCGTCGATTACGGGCCAGCCGCACCAGGGAACGGGCTGAGTTCCCGACCTGATGGGCAATTTTCGAGGACGCATGGTAACTGGGTGGACGTGCCAGCGGCGGTACCGAGGACGGTACCGCCGCAACCCTTTTATCGGGCAGTGAAAGTGACGAAGCGCAACAGGGTTGACGGACCAGCCAGTTGAGGCGCGCGCCGGCAGCCTCGTGGACCGTTACGCGGCTCCGCGCTGAAGCGCTTCGCAGACCGCCGTCGATTCCCTGACCCCCAGCTCCACCGCGCGCCCGCAGTGTGCGATCCAGACGGACATCCCGTCCGGCGTTCCCGACCGATACCCCTCGAACGCTGCGACGTACGCCGCCCTGCCCTGCTCGGCGTAACCGACCTCGGCGGGGCAGATCGCTTTCGGGTCGAGCCCGCTCCCGATCAGGACGATCCGCTCGGCGGTCCGCGCGACAAGGCCGTTGTACGAGCCGAAGGGACGCAGCGCCAGCAGTTCGCCGTGCACGACCGCGGCCGTCACCAGCGCGGGCGCCGCGCTTCCCGAAAGGATCAAGCCGGAGAGCCCCTCCAGCCGGCCGGCGACCTCGTCGGCATCGGGCAGCGGCGCTTCGATGAGCGGCTCGTCAACCGGTTCACCGGCCAGCCGCGGGCGGCCGACCGCGTCGTCGGGCGCGGCCCCGCCTGCCGCCACGAGGTGCAGCCGGGCGAGGACCCGCAGCGGCGACTGCCGCCAGATGGAGAGCAGTTGGCCCGCCTCCGCGGTCAGCCGCAGGGCGGCGCCGATCACCTGCGACTCCTCGTCGCTGAAGTCGGTGCGTCGGCGCACCTCCTCCAGGTTCCAGTCGGCGCCGGAGAGCGCGGCGGAGCCGCGGGCGCCGCGGAGCGCCGCCTCCGCGGTGATCTCGTTGCTGCGGCGTCGCATGACGCGGTGGCCGTAGACCCGGTCGACGGCCTTGCGTACGGAGTCCACCGCATCGGTGACACCCGGCAGGGCGCCCAGGGCGGCGAGCGGATCTGAGGCAGTCGTACTCATAAGTAGCGAGGCTACGCGCCCCCTACGCCCTTACCACCCCGGAGTGGCCTTCTTCACGAAGTGTGGCTGCGCAGCGCAGTTGCACCGCTACCCTAGGTGAACATGAAGATCGCTTTCGTGGGGAAGGGCGGCAGCGGCAAGACCACGCTGTCCTCGCTCTTCATCCGCCACCTTGCCGCCAATGAAGCCCATGTCGTCGCAGTGGACGCCGACATCAACCAGCACCTCGGGGCCGCGCTCGGCCTCGACGAGGAGGAGGCTGCGGCGCTGCCCGCCATGGGTGCGCACCTGCCCCTGATCAAGGAGTATCTGCGGGGAAGCAACCCCCGCATCGCCTCGGTGGAGACAATGATCAAGACGACTCCGCCCGGCGAGGGCTCGCGGCTGCTGCGGGTCCGCGAGGACAACCCGGTCTACGACGTGTGCGCCCGCACGGTCGGGCTCGACGACGGGGACATCCGGCTGATGGCCACCGGACCGTTCACCGAGTCGGATCTCGGGGTGGCGTGCTACCACTCCAAGGTCGGCGCGGTCGAGCTATGCCTCAACCACCTTGTCGACGGCCCCGACGACTATGTGGTCGTCGACATGACCGCGGGTTCGGATTCGTTCGCGTCCGGCATGTTCACCCGCTTCGACATGACGTTCCTGATCGCCGAGCCGACCCGTAAGGGCGTCTCCGTCTACCGCCAGTACAAGGAGTACGCACGGGACTTCGGGGTCGCCCTGAAGGTCGTGGGCAACAAGGTGCAGGGCCAGGACGACCTGGACTTCCTGCGGGCCGAAGTCGGCGACGACCTGCTGGTCACGGTCGGCCACTCCGACTGGGTCCGGGCGATGGAGAAGGGACGTCCGGCCCGCTTCGAGCTTCTGGAGGCGGACAACCGGATGGCCCTGCAGGCTCTGCAGAACGCCGCGGAGGACTCGTACGAGCAGCGCGACTGGGAGCGCTACACGCGGCAGATGGTGCACTTCCACTTGAAGAACGCGGAGAGCTGGGGCAACGAGAAGACGGGCGCCGACCTGGCCGCCCAGGTCGACCCCGCCTTCGTGCTCGACGAGCGGAGCGCACAGGCAGCCGCCGTACAGCCCGCGTGAGCCGGTCGCCCGAAGCCCCGTCCACCGACGACCCGGCGGGCGGCGGATCGACCGGCGTCAGTGCTCCGCCGGCTTCGTGCCGGCTTTACCGGGAGCCTTGACGGTTCCCGGAGTCCCGGCCGTTCCGGAGGCCTGGGCGGCGAGATGGGCCGCCCAGCCCTCCTTCGGCGCCTGGCCGACGTCGAGCGTGCGGAGTTTCGCCAGCGTCGCCGGGTCCTGGGCGTCCAGCCAGTCGGCGAGCTGTCTGAAGGACACACAGCGCACGCCCTCCTTGGCGCAGACCGTCTTGATGGTCTCCTCGACGGCGCGCATGTACGTGCCACCGTTCCAGGACTCGAAGTGGTTGCCGATGATCAGCGGGGCCCGGTTTCCCTCGTACGCGCGGTCGAAGGCCTGGATCAGGCCGTCGCGCATCTGGTCGCCCCAGTACTCGTACTGGTCCGGGTCGCCCTGCATGGCCGTCCCGGACTGGTTGAACATGAAGTTGTAGTCCATCGACAGAGTCTCGAACCCCCGCCCCGGCACCGGCACGAGTTGCAGGGAGAGGTCCCAGACGCCGTCCTTCTTTTTCGGCCAGACCTGCTTGTCGGCGCCGCTGGAGTCGTAGCGGAAGCCCATCGACCGCGCTGCGGCCACCATGTTCTTCCGCCCCTCCAGGCAGGGGGTGCGGCCGCCGACCAGCTCCGTGTCGTAGTCGAAGGGCAGCGGCTTCTCGTCCGCGAGGTCCGGGACGTTCGTCCTCCATTTCTTCACGAAGGCCTTGGCCTGGCTGATCTCGCGCTTCCACTCGGCGACCGACCAGGTGCCGACGCCGCCGTCCGGGCCGCAGAAGTGGCCGTTGAAGTGGGTGCCGATCTCGTCGCCGTCCTGCCAGGCGCCCCGGATCTGGGTGATGGTGTCCCGGATCCCCTTGATGTCGTTGAAGCCGATGTCGGAGCTGCCCGCATTGTGCTTGGGCGGGTCGTAGAGCTCCCGCTTCTCCTCCGGCAGCATGTACACGCTGCTGAGGAAGTACGTCATGTTCGCGTGGTACTTCTTGCCGACCTCGCGAAAGCGGGAGAACAGCTCCTGGCTGCCCCCACCCACGCCGTCCCAGGAGAACACCACGAACTGCGGGGGCTTCTGACCCGGCCTCAGGAGCATTGGTACGGGCTGCTTCGGCTGGCTGCCGGTGAAGGAGGTGGAGCCGTCGCCGATGAGCCGGAAGGTCTTCTCGGGGGCGTTCCCCTTGGGCCCGGCAGCCCCCTTCTCGGCCCCTGGACCCGCAGCCCCGAAAGCCGAACCGGGGCCCGAGCCGGAACAGCCGGCGGCTCCCGCAACGAGCGCGACGGTCATGACCCCCAGGGCAACCCTCTTCGTGGCGGCCATCATCCGCCCACCCTCTTCCTTTTCGGGCAATTTGCGTGGAATGCGCCGACACGGCGCGGCCACGCTCGCACGCGGCCCTGAGCGAATCGGTACGACAGGCCGTACGAAAAGCTGCTTATTCACGTGAATGGGTGATCGAATGGACCATTTGCTCTCAATCGTAGACACGGCTCTTTACTCTCCATTACGATCTATTTACTGAGAGTTGAGAAATCCCGCCGCTGCACGCCGTGACCCACGGCCGCGTCCCCCACGTTCCGCGACCGCGCTGCCCCGGAGGAGACGGGAACATGTCTGCCTGCGTCCCCACTCGTCATGACCACACGTCCCGCAGCTGGCGCCAGTCCAACGGCCCGGGAATCAAGCGACCTCACAGCCCGCCACCGCCGCGCCGCGGCGGACGATTCCGTATCGCGGGCGCCGACCTGTCCGCATCGATCACTGTCTTTCTCATTGCCGTCCCCATGTCGCTCGGCCTCGCCGTGGCCATGGACGCCCCGCTGGAGGCCGGACTCGTCTCCGCGGCCGTCGGCGGCATCGTCGCCGGACTGCTCGGTGGCACCCCCCTTCAGGTCAGTGGCCCGTCCGCCGGACTGACTGTGGTCACAGCCGAGTTGATCCAGATCTACGGCTGGCGCACCACCTGCGCGATCATCATCGGCGCCGGGCTGCTGCAGATCCTGCTGGGCGCGGTGCGTGCGGCGCGCAGCGCTCTCGCCGTCAGTCCCGCCATCGTGCACGGCACCCTGGCCGGTATCGGCGTGGCCATCGCACTGGCCCAGCTGCATATCGCGCTCGGCGGCTCGCCCCAGAGCTCAGCCGTCGACAATGCCCTCGCGCTGCCCGCCCAGTTGGACCGGATCAGCCCGGCCGCCCCTTTCATCGGCGGGCTGACCATCGCCATCCTGATGGCCTGGCCACGGCTCCCCGGGCCGATCGGGCGGGCGGTACGGAGGATTCCGGCGGCCCTCGCCTCGGTGGCGATCGCAACAGCGGTGGCGGCGGTGGCGGCTCCCGGGATCGCCCGGGTGGATCTGCCCTCCTGGCGGTCGCACGCCCTGCCCGAACTGCCGCAGGGCCCCGTACTGGCCCTCGCCACCGCCGTGTTCACCGTGACGCTGGTGGCCAGCCTCGAATCACTGCTCGCAGCGGTCGCGGTGGACAAGCTGACCACCGACCGCGCCGGACGGCAGAGCGCCGAGCCTCCCGCCCCGGCAGCCCCGACCGCCCCGCCGGTCAGGCGCTCCGACCTCGACCGCGAATTGCGCGGCCAGGGCATCTCCAATGTGCTGTCCGGCCTGCTGGGCGGGCTGCCGGTGTCAGGGGGCGCGGTGCGGAGTTCGGCGAATGTACGGGCCGGGGCCACCGGCCGCGCCTCCACCGTTCTGCACGGCGTCTGGGTCCTGCTCGCAGCCGGATTGCTGGTCACGGCGCTGGAGTGGATCCCGCTGGCCGCGCTCGCCGCGCTGGTGATGATGGTCGGCATCCAGATGGTGAGCTTCGCCCATATCCGCAATGTTCATAAGCACCGCGAATTCCCGGTCTACGGGGCGACGATCACCGGTGTGGTGCTCTTCGGTGTGCTGAAGGGCGTGGTGATCGGCATCGCGGTGGCCGTCGTCATCGCCCTGCACCGGCTGGCCCGGACACGGATCACAGTGACGAATCAGGGCAAACAGCATCTCGTGGTCGTGCGCGGGCAGTTGACGTTCCTCGCGGTACCACGGCTCAGCCGAACGCTCGGCCGGCTTCCCCAAGGCGGTGATGCCGTCGTCGAGTTGGACGGCTTCTTCATGGACCATGCGGCATACGAGACGATCCAGGACTGGAGCAACGCTCAGACCGCCCAGGGCGGCCGGGTCGTCTTCACCGGAAGATCCGGTGGCCGGATCGCCGAGCCTGCCTCGGCGGCGCACTCCTGTTGCCGCCCCTGGACGCCGTGGCGCAATCACCACTGCCCCGACCGGCCCGAGCCGGCAAGCGTCCACCACGACCGCGGCACGCGAGCCGACGCCGGCGGCGGTGAGCATCACGCCACCGCCATCCGCCCCAGCCCCAGCCCCGGAACAACCGACACCACGGCGGCCGACACCATGACCGACGTCACGAGCAACGCAATTCCCACCACAAGCGCCGCGGCCCCGGCCGCCGAACCTCTTCCCGGTACTCCGTCATCCCCCACACCCGCCGCCGCTCCCCGTCGGACCGGCGCGCAGCGGCTGGTCAGTGGTCTGAGTTCGTTCCAGCGCAATACGGCTCCGCTGGTGCGCGAGGAGCTGGCCCGGCTGGCCCGGGAGGGGCAGCGCCCCTCCCAGCTCTTCATCACCTGCGCGGACTCCCGGCTGGTCACCAGCATGATCACGGCCAGTGGTCCGGGCGACCTGTTCACCGTGCGAAACGTCGGCAATCTGGTGCCCCCACCGGGCACGGAAGCCAGCGACGACTCGGTGGGCGCCGCGATCGAGTACGCGGTGGAGGTGCTGCAGGTGGAATCCATCACCGTCTGCGGCCACTCCGGCTGCGGCGCGATGCAGGCACTGCTGGGCGCCAAGCCGGACAACCCGCAGACATCCCTGTGGCGGTGGCTGCGGCACGGTCTGCCGAGCCTGGAGCGGATGACGTCCCGGCATCGCGCCTGGGCGCGGATCTCCGGCCGGCTGCCCGCCGACGCCGTGGAGCAGCTCTGCCTCACCAACGTGGTCCAGCAGTTGGACCATCTGCGCGCCCACGAATCGGTGGCACGGCGACTCGCCGAGGGCACGCTGCAGCTCCACGGGATGTACTTCCATGTCGGTGAGGCGCAGGCATACCTCCTGACCGAGGGCGCGAGCGCCGGTACATGTATCGACGAGGTCTTCGACCACGTGGGCCCCGGCGATCCTTCCGGTTCCGGCGAGTTGGAACGTACCAGCGCCTGAACCGCACGCACTTCGGGTCCGTGAGACCTTGTGGTCCCGCTTCCCCATTGCACTGTGCTGCACCGCATCGCAGGTGGGGGAGCGGGACCGTGCCCCATACACGAAAACACAGGTCTAAACCAATTCCTGGCAGACACTTGTCACCCGGCCCCTGGACTGATGAGCTATGCCCCGGGACACAACGGACACCCTGGGAATGGGAGATGTCGTGAGCAACGAAAGCCTGGCCAATCTGTTCAAGGAGGAGACGGGAGTATGAGCGAACCTTCCTCCCTCTCAAACCTGCTCAAGGAGGAGCGGCGGTTCGCACCGCCTGCCGATCTGGCCGCGAACGCCAACGTCACAGCGGAGGCGTACGAGCAGGCCGGGGCGGACTGGCTGGGCTTCTGGGCCGCCCAGGCCCGGCGCCTGACCTGGGCCACGGAGCCGACCGAGACGCTCGACTGGAGCAACCCGCCCTTCGCGAAGTGGTTCGCCGACGGCAAGTTGAACGTCGCGTACAACTGCGTGGACCGCCACGTCGAGGCGGGCAACGGCGACCGGGTCGCCATCCACTTCGAGGGCGAGCCCGGCGACAGCCGCGCGATCACCTATGCGGAACTGAAGGACGAGGTCTCCCGCGCCGCCAACGCCCTCACCGAGCTCGGTGTCGGCAAGGGCGACCGGGTCGCCGTCTACCTGCCGATGATCCCCGAGGCCGCCGTCGCGATGCTGGCCTGCGCACGCATCGGTGCCGCGCACTCGGTGGTCTTCGGCGGCTTCTCCGCCGACGCCATCGCCGCCCGCATCCAGGACGCGGACGCCAAGGTCGTCATCACCGCCGACGGCGGCTACCGCCGTGGCAAGCCGTCGGCGCTGAAGCCTGCGGTCGACGACGCCGTATCCCGTATCGACAGCGTCGAGCATGTCCTCGTGGTGCGGCGCACCGGCCAGGACACCGCGTGGACCGAGGGCCGCGACGTCTGGTGGCACCAGATCACCGGCCGCCAGTCCGCCGAGCACACCCCCGAGGCCTTCGAGGCGGAGCAGCCGCTCTTCATCCTCTACACCTCGGGTACGACGGGTAAGCCGAAGGGCATCCTGCACACCTCCGGCGGCTACCTCACGCAGGCCGCGTACACCCACAACGCGGTCTTCGACCTCAAGCCGGAGACCGATGTCTACTGGTGCACGGCCGACATCGGCTGGGTGACCGGGCACTCGTACATCGTGTACGGACCGCTGGCCAACGGCGCGACGCAGGTCATGTACGAGGGCACGCCCGACACCCCCCACCAGGGGCGTTTCTGGGAGATCGTGCAGAAGTACGGCGTCACGATCCTCTACACCGCGCCGACCGCGATCCGTACGTTCATGAAGTGGGGAGACGACATCCCCGCCAAGTTCGACCTGTCCTCGCTGCGGGTCCTCGGTTCGGTCGGTGAGCCGATCAACCCCGAGGCATGGATGTGGTACCGCAAGCACATCGGCGCCGACAGGTGCCCGATCGTGGACACCTGGTGGCAGACCGAGACCGGCGCGATGATGATCTCGCCGCTTCCCGGTGTCACGGACACCAAGCCCGGTTCGGCGCAGCGCGCCCTGCCCGGCATCTCCGCCACCGTCGTCGACGACGAGGCCCACGAGGTGGAGAACGGCGGGGGCGGCTACCTCGTCCTCACCGAGCCATGGCCGTCGATGCTCCGCACCATCTGGGGCGACGACCAGCGCTTCATCGACACGTACTGGTCGCGCTTCGAGGGCAAGTACTTCGCGGGCGACGGCGCCAAGAAGGACAAGGACGGCGACATCTGGCTGCTCGGCCGGGTAGACGACGTGATGCTCGTGTCCGGGCACAACATCTCGACGACCGAGGTCGAGTCGGCACTCGTGTCGCACCCGGCGGTCGCCGAGGCGGCCGTGGTCGGCGCGGCCGACGAGACGACCGGTCAGGCCATCGTCGCGTTCGTGATCCTGCGTGGTACGGCGTCCGCCTCCGACGAGCTCGTCGCGGACCTGCGCAATCACGTCGGTGCCACGCTCGGCCCCATCGCCAAGCCGAAGCGGATCCTGCCGGTGGCCGAGCTGCCGAAGACCCGCTCCGGCAAGATCATGCGGCGTCTGCTGCGTGACGTCGCCGAGAACCGCGAGCTGGGCGACGTCACCACGCTCACCGACTCCTCGGTGATGGACCTCATCCAGACGCAGCTGCCGACGTCGTCGTCCGAGGACTGACAGAGGCACAGGCAGAAGGCCGGGGCGTCGGCCGACGTACGTGTACGAACCCGAGGGGCATCCGGCAACGCGCCGGGTGCCCCTCGGGCATTTAAGGTGAAGATCACTGGATACGCCCCCGCACACCCCCGGGTACAGTGGCAGCAACGTCAACAACACATCAAGAAATCTCCACAGGGTGTGCCGGGAAGTCTGGTCGGCAAGTGCATCAGCTATGCCATCGCTGCCATACCGACCCGGAGGTCTCCACTCGTGGCCGCGCCCACTTCCACACCCCCGCCGTCCCGCCGCACCTTCCTGGGGCGCCTCTCCCTCCCCGAGCGGAACTACCTCGCGGACGCCCTGCGCACCGAGACCGTCGGCGGAGTCATCCTGCTGGTCGCCGCCATCGCGGCGCTGGTCTGGGCGAACACCTTCGGCTCAAGTTACCGGGCCCTCAGCGACTTCCACTTCGGTCCGGGTTCCCTGGGACTGAATCTCTCCGTGCAGCACTGGGCGGCCGACGGGCTGCTCGCGGTCTTCTTCTTCGTCGCGGGCGTCGAGCTCAAGCGCGAACTGGTCGCAGGTGAGCTGCGCGATCCCAAGGCGGCCGCACTGCCGGTCATCGCCGCCGTGTGCGGAATGGCCGTGCCGGCCGTCGTCTACACGCTGGTGACCGTGATCGGCGGCGGTTCGACCGCAGGGTGGGCCGTCCCCATGGCCACCGATATCGCCTTCGCACTCGCTGTGCTCGCGGTCATCGGCACCTCGCTGCCGTCCGCGCTCCGTGCCTTCCTGCTCACGCTCGCCGTCGTCGACGACCTCTTCGCGATCCTGATCATCGCGGTCTTCTTCACCAACGACATCGACCTCGCCGCGCTCGCCGGCGCCTTCGTCGGCCTCGCCGTCTTCTACCTCCTGCTGCGCAAGAACGTGCGCGGCTGGTACGTCTACATCCCGCTCGCGCTGGTCATCTGGGGCCTGATGTACAACAGCGGCATCCACGCCACCATCGCCGGTGTCGCCATGGGGCTGATGCTGCGCTGCACTCGGCGCGAGGGCGAGGAGCACTCCCCCGGCGAGCACATCGAACACCTGATACGCCCGCTGTCGGCCGGTCTCGCCGTGCCGCTGTTCGCGCTGTTCTCGGCCGGGGTGTCGCTCTCCGGCGACGCGGTGGCGAATGTCTTCACGCGGCCCGAGACGCTCGGTGTCGTGCTGGGGCTCGTCGTCGGCAAGACGGTCGGCATCTTCGGCGGTACGTGGCTGACCGCCCGCTTCACCAAGGCGGAGCTGAACAAGGACCTGGCCTGGGCGGACGTCTTCGCGGTCTCCTCACTCGCCGGGATCGGCTTCACCGTCTCACTGCTCATCGGCGAGCTGGCGTTCGAGGGCGACGCGTTCATCACGAACGAGATCAAGGCAGCCGTGCTGCTCGGGTCGCTGATAGCAGCCATGTTCTCCGGTGTGCTGCTCAAACTCCGGGTTCGTACCTACCGGGCGCTGTACGAGGCGGAGGAGCGCGACGAGGACGAGGACGGGGTACCCGACATCTACGAACAGGATGATCCGGCGTACCACCTCCGGATGGCCGCGATCTACGAGAAGAAGGCCGCAGAGCACCGGCGCCTTGCCCAAGTGGCGGGGGTGGCGAGCAGCAAGCCGGACAGTCCGGCATGATCTGACACCAGATGTGTTGAGCAGGAGAGCAGAAGAGGGAGTCAGGGATGAGCGACCCCGGCAACTACGCGGGCAGCGCCGACCGCAGTCTCGGGCAGCTGGTCGCCTCGGCGACGGCCGAGGTGTCCGCGCTGGTGCACGACGAGATCGCCCTGGCCAAGGCCGAGGTGCGGCAGGACGTCAAGCGGGGCGTGACCGGCAGTGTGGCGTTCATCATCGCGGGAGTGCTGATTCTGTTCGCGATCCCCGTGCTGAGCTTCGGAGCCGCCTACTGGATCCACACCACGGGACTTGGCCTCGCCTGGTGCTTCGGGATCGTGGGTCTCGCCTTCATCGTGCTGGGGGTGTTGCTCGCGCTGTTCGCCGTCGCCAAGTTCAAGAAGGTCAAGCCGCCGGAGAAGTCGATCGCGTCGGCCAAGCAGACGGCGGCCGTGCTGCAGGGCGTCAAGCCGCACCCGCGTCCGGCGATCACCGCAAGTGCCGGTCTCCCGGCCGTCACTGCCTCGGGCAGCACGCGGACGGAGAAGGCCGGAGCAAAGTCCGCAGTCAAGGACGAGGCGTCCGCTGTGGCACGCTCGTCCACATGACCGTCCCCGATTCCAGCGCATTCGACCCCACAGGCTCCGGCCCGGGCCGCGGCCCGGCAGGCCCCGGCTCCGGCTCAACAGGCCCTGCCTCCGGCTCCGGCAGTCCCGTACGGATCGACGGTCCCTGGATCCACCGGGATGTGGCGGCCAACGGGGCACGCTTCCACATCGCCGAGCTGGGCGACGGCCCTCTGGTACTGCTGCTGCACGGCTTCCCGCAGTTCTGGTGGACCTGGCGCCATCAGCTGACCGCGCTCGCGGACGCCGGGTTCCGTGCCGTCGCGATGGATCTGCGCGGGGTGGGCGGCAGCGACCGTACGCCGCGGGGGTACGACCCCGCCAACCTGGCCCTCGACGTCACCGGCGTGATCCGGTCACTCGGTGAGCCGGACGCGGCGCTGGTCGGCCATGACATGGGCGGATACCTCGCCTGGACGGCCGCGGTGATGCGGCCCAAGCTGGTGCGTCGGCTGGTGGTCTCCTCGATGCCGCATCCGCGCCGCTGGCGGTCCTCGATGCTCTCCGACTTCGCGCAGTCCCGGGCGGGCTCGTACATCTGGGGATTCCAGCGCCCCTGGGTGCCGGAGCGTCAGCTCGTCGCGGACGACGGGGCCTTGGTGGGCCGGCTGATCCGCGACTGGTCGGGTCCGCGGACGCCCGAGTTCCCCGACGACGCGACGGTGGACGTCTACCGGCGTGCGATGTGCATCCCGTCGACGGCTCACTGCTCGATCGAGCCGTACCGCTGGATGGTGCGCTCCATGGCGCGCCCGGACGGCATCCAGTTCAACCGCCGGATGAAGCGCCCGGTACGGGTGCCGACGCTGCATCTGCACGGTTCGCTCGATCCGGTGGCCCGTACGCGGAGTGCGGCGGGGTCCGGCGAGTACGTCGAAGCGCCGTACCGTTGGCGACTTTTCGATGGTCTGGGGCACTTCCCGCACGAGGAGGATCCGGCCGGATTCTCGACCGAACTCATCAACTGGCTCAAGGATCCCGAGCCCGACCGGTAGCCCCGGGGCGGGCCCTTGGGGTGGCCGGACAGGTAACCGGTCGCGACCAACCGGTGGCCGGAAGAGCACAGTTGTCCGACGAACAGCCAATTGCCTGGCGCATAGGCCAATTGGCTGGCGCCCGCACGATTACCGACCATGAGGCACGGGCAGACGTCGGGGTATGGGCTGGACGCACGACTTCGGTGACACAGCACGCAATCGTCGCTCGACCGCTACGGCGGATCCGAGCATTCATGAGGGGGACGGCCCTCAGGGCCGGGTGCTCGGTGTGCATGACCTGCATGATCCCCAGCTGGGCATTCCGCACATTCTCCGCCGCCGGGCCCGCTGGGTCTCGGCGCGGCTGCGCCATCCCCGCGGATGACGCAGTCCTGACCTGATCACACGGACGGACCCGGGCCGACCCCTGTCCGTTTCCCTACAGCGCGCACGCCTGGCTGTCGACCTGCTGGTTGGCGGTGCGGCCGTGGGCGATGTCCTGGCGGATCTCGTCGGCGGTCAGGGCGTAGCCCGTGTCGGGGTCGTCCAGCGACTTGGCGAAGACGACTCCGTACACCTTGCCGTCGGGGGTCAGCAGCGGTCCGCCGGAGTTGCCCTGGCGGACCGTCGCGAAGAGCGAGTACACATCGCGGCGGACGGTGCCCCGGTGGTAGATGTCCGGGCCCTTGGCGTCGATGCGGCCGCGGACGCGCGCGGAGCGTACGTCGTACGAGCCGTTCTCCGGGAAGCCCGCGACGATGGCGTCGTTCCCCGTCGCGGCGTCGTGGTCCGTACCGGTGAACTTCAGCGGCTTCGCGTCGAGATCCGGGACGTCGAGTACGGCGATGTCACGCTGCCAGTCGAAGAGGACGACTTTCGCGTCGTACAGCCGCCCCTGGCCGCCGATCTGGACGGTCGGCTCGTCGACGCCGCCGACGACATGGGCGTTGGTCATCACCCGGCGGTCGGAGAAGACGAAGCCGGTGCCTTCGAGGACCTTGCCGCAGCCCGGGGCCGTACCGACGACCTTGACGATGGACTGCCTGGCGCGGGCCGCGACGGGGCTGCCGGCCAGGGCCGGATCCGGGGCCTTGACCTCGGTGATCGGCTCGTTGGCGAAGGGGCTGAAGACCTGCGGGAAGCCGTTCTGCGCGAGGACGGAGGAGAAGTCCGTGAACCAGGTGGAGGCCTGGGCGGGCATCACCCGGGAGATCCCGAGCAGCACCGAGGAGTTACGCACCTCCTTGCCCAGCGTCGGCAGCGACGTGCCCGCCAGTGCGGAACCGATCAGCCACGCCACCAGCAGCATCGCGACCACATTGACGAGTGCGCCGCCGGTGGCATCGAGGGCGCGGGCGGGCGACCACGTGATGTACCGCCGGAGTTTGTTGCCGAGGTGGGTGGTGAATGCCTGGCCGACGGAGGCGCACACGATCACGATGATGACCGCGACCACGGCGGCCGTGGAGGAGACCTCGGAGCCGTCCGTCAGCTGGTCCCACAGGACCGGCAGCAGATAGACGGCGACCAGGCCGCCGCCCAGGAAGCCGATGACCGACAGGATGCCGACGACGAAGCCCTGGCGGTAGCCGATCACTGCGAACCACACGGCGCCGGCCAGCAGCAGGATGTCCAGCACGTTCACCGTCTATTGCCTCGCAGATTCGTCACCGGACCCGTTCGTTCGGCTGGACCGGGCAGGCCCGAACGGCCCAGCACGGAAGTCAGCCTGTCATGCGCGCCAGTCGAGCGGCACCTGCCTGGTCCCGTCCCAGGGGCGCTCCCAGCCCGCGAAGTGCAGAATGCGGTCGATCACCCCGGCGGTGAATCCCCAGACCAGTGCTGATTCGACCAGGAATGCCGGGCCTCGGTGACCGCTGGGGTGCACCGTCGTCACCCGATTGGCCGGATCAGTGAGATCCGCCACGGGAACCGTGAAGACCCGGGCGGTCTCGGCCGGATCGACGACCCCGACCGGGCTCGGCGCCCGCCACCAGCCAAGTACGGGCGTGACGACGAAACTGCTCACCGGGATGTAGAGCCGGGGCAGCGCAGCGAAGAGCTGGACGCCGCGCGGATCGAGTCCGGTCTCCTCCTCGGCCTCCCGCAGAGCCGCCCTGAGCGGGCCTGCGGTCGCCTGGTCGCCGTCCTCGGGGTCCAGGGCTCCCCCGGGGAAGGAGGGCTGCCCGGGGTGGGAACGCAGTGAGCCTGAGCGCTCCATCAGGAGCAGCTCGGGCCCGCACTCGCCCTCACCGAACAGGACAAGGACGGCGGACTGGCGCCCGGCGCCGCTCTCGGGCGGCAGAAAGCGGCTGAGCTGCTGGGGCTCGATGGTCCGTGCGGCGCGGGCGACGGGCTCGAGCCACTCGGGCAGCCCCTCCGTCGAGACGGCGATCGCGTCGTCCCGGCCCACACCTGCGGAGTGATCCTCCACGTCGCTCTGTTCGTGCGTCTTCATAGGCACCCCTCGTCTCACAACGCCTGCGGTCGCGCATTTCGTTCCGAAAGGGCGCCCCCGTCACCCGGCTCCCAGCGCCGGCGCGGGCTTGCCCGGGTAGTCGGGCGGCGGGCTCAGCCGCTGGCCGGGCTGTCCGCCCATCTCGTACTTCAGGAGCTTCCGGGCCTTCTCCGGATCCGTCTCGCCCTCGCCGTACGAGGGGCAGAGCGGGGCGATCGGGCAGGCACCGCAGGCGGGCCTGCGGGCGTGGCAGATGCGGCGGCCGTGGAAGACGACGCGGTGCGAGAGCATCGTCCACTCGCTCTTGGGGAAGATCGCGGCGATCTCCGCCTCGACCTTCTCCGGGTCCTCCTGCTCCGTCCACTTCCAGCGGCGGACCAGCCGGCCGAAGTGGGTGTCGACCGTGATGCCGGGGACGCCGAAGGCGTTACCGAGGACGACATTGGCGGTCTTGCGGCCGACGCCGGGCAGCGTGACGAGGTCCGCGAGCCGTCCCGGGACCTCACCGCCGAAGTTGTCCCTGAGGGACGCGGAGAGCCCTATCAGCGACCTGGCCTTGGCCCGGAAGAAGCCGGTCGGCCGGATGATCTCCTCCAGCTCCTCGGGGACGGCCGCCGCCATGTCCTCGGGGGTCGGGTAGGCGGCGAACAGCGCTGGGGTGGTCTGGTTGACTCTCAGATCGGTGGTCTGGGCGGAGAGGACCGTGGCGACCAGGAGCTCGAAGGGGTTCCGGAAGTCCAGCTCCGGGTGGGCGTACGGATAGACCTCGGCGAGCTCGCGGTTGATCCGGCGGGCGCGGCGGACCATCGCGAGGTGCGACTCCGGCTTCCCGGACTTTCCCGGCTTCATCGCTGCCCCGACCCTCCTCCCGGACGCCCCGGACGTCTTCGCCGATGCCCCGGCCTTCTTTGCGGACCCGTTGGACGCCTTTGCGGGCCCCCCGGACTTCACCGACTTCACCGACTCCCCAGTCGGGCGTTCTGCGGCTTTTGTCGGTTGACTCGCAGGCTGTTCGCCCACAGCGGAATTACGGTCTTCCGACACCCCATCAGCCCCCTTGGCCTGCGCTCTCACCGGCTTGTTGGACACCCGGCCAGCCTAGAGCCAGGCACTGACATCCGCCCCGGTCACTGTGGATCCACCCCCAATCGGCCCCCTGCCGCGTGATGGGGCGCGCCCGTGCGTCAAACTGGTTTGTGATTGATCGCACTGTTTTACCGTCCGGCATGATGGGGACCACGGTTCCCTGAACAGGCCGACAAGGAGAGAACTCGTGGACGACGTTCTGCGGCGCGCCCCGCTTTTCGCGGCGCTCGATGATGAGCAGGCCGCGGAGCTCCGCGCCTCGATGAGTGAGGTGACCCTCGCACGCGGCGACGCTCTCTTCCACGAGGGCGACCAGGGTGACCGCCTGTACGTGGTCACCGAGGGCAAGGTGAAGCTCCACCGCACGTCCCCCGACGGACGCGAGAACATGCTGGCCGTCCTCGGCCCCGGCGAGCTGATCGGTGAGCTGTCGCTCTTCGACCCGGGCCCGCGCACCGCCACCGCCACCGCGCTGACCGAGGTCAAGCTCCTCGGCCTCGGCCACGGCGACCTCCAGCCCTGGCTGAACGCCCGCCCCGAGGTGGCCACGGCCCTGCTGCGCGCCGTCGCCCGCCGACTGCGCAAGACCAACGACCAGATGTCCGACCTGGTCTTCTCCGACGTGCCGGGCCGTGTCGCCCGCGCCCTCCTCGACCTGTCGCGCCGGTTCGGCGTCCAGTCGGAGGAAGGCATCCACGTCGTCCACGACCTGACCCAGGAAGAGCTGGCCCAGCTGGTCGGCGCCTCCCGCGAGACGGTCAACAAGGCGCTTGCCGACTTCGCGGGCCGCGGCTGGCTCCGCCTGGAGGCGCGCGCCGTGATCCTGCTGGATGTGGAGCGCCTGGCGAAGCGTTCACGCTAGCCGGACACCACCCCCTCACGACGCGAGAGGCCCCGCCGGACGGCGGGGCCTCTCGCGCGTCACGGCGCCTCGGCCACGCGTCGGCGCCTCGCAGCCCCGATATCAGCGCCACGGGCGTAACAGCGGCTCAGATCAGCCCGTGCTCGCCCAGATACTCCAGCTGCGCCCGCACCGACAGCTCCGCCGCGGGCCACAGCGACCGGTCCACGTCCGCGTACACGTACGCCACCACCTCCGTGGCCGAGCGGTGCCCGGCCTCCACCGCCGTCTCCACCTGGGCGAGCCGGTGCGCGCGGTGGGCGAGATAGAACTCGACCGCGCCCTGTGCGTCGTCCAGGACCGGACCGTGCCCCGGCAGCACCGTGTGCACCCCGTCGTCGACCGCCAGCGAGCGCAGCCGCCGCAGCGAGTCGAGGTAGTCGCCGAGCCGCCCGTCCGGGTGCGCGACGAGCGTGGTGCCGCGCCCGAGGATCGTGTCGCCGGTCAGCACCGCCCGGTCGGCGGGCAGATGGAAGGAGAGCGAGTCGGAGGTGTGCCCCGGGGTCGGGACCACCCGCAGTTCGAGCCCTCCGGTGGTGATCACGTCGCCCGTCGTCAGCCCCTCCTCGCCGAGCCGCAGCGCCGGGTCCAGCGCCCGCACCGCCGTACGGGTCAGCTCGGCGAAGCGCGCCGCGCCCCCCGCGTGGTCGGGGTGACCGTGGGTGAGGAGGGTGAGGCCGATCCGTCGGCCGGCGCGCTCGGCGGTGTCGATGACAGCCTGCAGATGGCTGTCGTCCAGTGGGCCCGGGTCGATGACGACCGCGAGGTCGGAGTCGGGCTCGGCGACGATCCAGGTGTTGGTGCCGTCGAGCGTCATCGCCGAGGCGTTGGGGGCGAGGACGTTGACCGTACGGGCGGTCGCGGGGCCGGAGAGGACCCCGCCGCGCGGCTGCCCGGGCAGCGCTGCTGCGTCGCTCATGCGGAACCATCTCCGGTCGGGATGTGCTTGGTGAATTCGTCGTGCCCCGGCCAGCTCAGCACCAGTTCGCCGTCCTCCAGCCGAGCCTGTGCGAGTACGGGGGTGAGGTCCTGGGAGGACGCGGCCTTCAGCGCCTCGGCAGCGGTGCCGTACGGGCGCAGCTGACGCAACGTCGACACGGTCGGCGGCATCATGAGCAGCTCGCCCCGGTCGTATCCGTCGGTGGCGTCCGCCGGGGAGATCCATAGCGCGAGGTCGGCCTCGGTGGAGGCGGAGGGGGCACCTCCCATGCCTTCAGGGGCATGGGAGAGGGTGCGCTGGCCCTCGGGGAGCGCGGCGACGAAGAACCAGGTGTCGTAGCGCCGGGGTTCGAACTCGGGCGTGATCCAGCGCGCCCATGCCCCGAGCAGATTGGAGCGGAGTACGAGCCCGCGCCGGTCCAGGAACTCGGCGAAGGACAGCTCGCGGGCGACGAGGGCCTCGCGGTCCGCCTCCCAGTCGGCGCCCGTGGTGTCGCTGACGACGGTGTCGGCGGTCGGCCCGGCGAGGAGGACACCCGACTCCTCGTACGTCTCACGGACCGCCGCACAGACGATGGCCTGCGCCTCGGTGACCGTACCGACGCCGAGCCGCTCGGCCCAGAGCTCCAGCGCGGGTCCGGCCCAGCCGACGAGGCGGTCGTCGTCGCGCGGGTCGACGCCGCCACCCGGGTAGGCGTACGCACCTCCGGCAAAAGCCATGGAGGTGCGGCGGCGCAGCATGTGGACGGTGGGCCCGCACTCGGTGTCAGCGGGGTCCCGGAGCAGCATCACGGTGGCGGCGCGCCGGGGCGTCGCGGCCGTGAGCTCGCCTGCGGCGAGTGCCCGGATCCGGTCGGGCCATTCCGGTGGGTACCACTGACCATTGGACATGGCCGGAGGCTATCCGGAACCGCGACGATGTTCGAGAGGCAGCAAGGGGCGCACGGGACGCGACACGCTTCACGCATGGACCCGGGGCCGTGAAACGCGTGATCCCGCCCGGTCGCACGGACCGGGCGGGATCATGGATCACGGAGGTACCCGCCTCACTGCGGCAGCGGCTCAGGCCCCGTCCAGCTCGACCTGCACCTCGACCTCGACCGGCGCGTCCAGCGGCAGCACCGCGACGCCCACGGCGCTGCGCGCGTGCACGCCCTTGTCGCCGAGCACCGCGCCGAGCAGCTCGCTCGCACCGTTGATCACGGCGGGCTGCCCGGTGAAGTCGGAGGCCGAGGCGACGAAGCCCACGACCTTCACGACCCGCTTGATCCGGTCCAGGTCGCCCGCGACCGACTTCACGGCGGCCAGCGCGTTGAGCGCGCAGGTCCTGGCCAGCTCCTTGGCCTCGTCCGGCGTGACCTCCGCACCGACCTTGCCGGTGACCGGAAGCTTGCCCTCCACCATGGGCAGCTGGCCCGACGTGTACACGTACACACCGGACTGGACGGCCGGCTGATACGAGGCGAGCGGCGGTACGACGTCCGGCAGCGTCAGCCCGAGTTCGGCGAGCTTCGCCTCGACGGCGCCCGCCACTACGGCTTCTCCCGCTTCAGGTAGGCCACGAGCTGCTCGGGGTTGTTCGGGCCGGGAACGACCTGGACCAGCTCCCAGCCGTCCTCGCCCCAGGTGTCCAGAATCTGCTTCGTCGCGTGCACGAGAAGGGGCACGGTCGCGTATTCCCACTTGGTCATAGGCCGACTGTAATGCCTGGCACGTACGGGCTCGTGCGTAGCCCGGGGCCGTACTGGTTAGGCTCGAATACGTGAGCAGGTTCCAGGTCGTCAGCGGCAAGGGCGGTACCGGTAAGACCACGGTCGCCGCCGCCCTCGCGCTCGCCCTCGCGACCGAGGGCAAGCGCACCCTCCTCGTCGAGGTCGAGGGCAGGCAGGGCATCGCCCAGCTCTTCGAGGCGGATTCCCTTCCGTACGAGGAGCGCAAGATCGCCATCGCGCCGGGCGGCGGCGAGGTGTACGCCCTCGCGATCGACGCGGAGCGCGCACTCCTCGACTACCTCCAGATGTTCTACAAGCTCGGCAGCGCGGGCCGGGCGCTCAAGAAGCTCGGTGCGATCGACTTCGCCACGACGATCGCACCCGGTGTACGGGACGTGCTGCTGACGGGCAAGGCCTGCGAAGCTGTACGCCGCAAGGACAAGCAGGGCCGGTACAGCTACGACTACGTGATCATGGATGCGCCGCCCACCGGCCGCATCACGCGCTTCCTCAATGTGAACGACGAGGTGGCGGGGCTGGCCCGGATCGGCCCGATACACAATCAGGCGCAGGCCGTGATGCGGCTGCTGAAGTCCCCGGAGACGGCGGTCCACCTGGTGACGCTGCTGGAGGAGATGCCGGTCCAGGAGACCGCGGACGGCGTCGCGGAGCTGCGGGCGGCCGAACTGCCGGTGGGCAAGGTCATCGTGAACATGGTGCGGCCGCATCTGCTGGACGAGGACGCGCTGCGTACCGCCTCGGGGGGCCGCCGCAAGGAGATCGCCAAGGCGCTCACCCGGGCGGGCGTGACCGGGTCCGCGGCGCTGGTACGTCCGCTGATCGAGCAGGCCGCCGAGCATGCCCAGCGGGTCGAGCTGGAGCGCGAGCAGCGCGCGGCCCTCGCGGATCTGGAGCTGCCGGCCAACGAACTTCCGCTGATCGGCGAAGGCGTGGATCTGCCAGGTCTGTACGACCTGGCGGTCGAACTCCGCAAGCAGGGCGTGGGCGAAGAGGCGGGCCAAGGGGTGGGTGCATGAGAGCGGGTACGGAACCGGGCACCGATGCGCGTACGGACGCCGGTACAGGCACAGCCACGGCCACCGCGCCCGCGCTGGACACCGACGCGCTGCTCGACGATCCGGACATCCGGATCATCGTGTGCTGCGGCTCGGGCGGCGTCGGCAAGACCACGACCGCGGCGGCGCTGGGTGTACGCGCCGCCGAGCGCGGCCGGAAGGTCGTCGTCCTCACCATCGACCCGGCCCGCAGGCTCGCCCAGTCCATGGGCATTCTCTCGCTGGACAACGTCCCGCGCCGGGTTCCGGGCATCGAGAGCGCCGGTGAGGGCGGCGGTGAACTGCACGCCATGATGCTCGACATGAAGCGGACCTTCGACGAGATCGTCGAGGCGCACGCGGAGGGCGAACGGGCGCGCGCGATCCTGGAGAACCCCTTCTACCAGTCCCTGTCGGCCGGTTTCGCGGGCACGCAGGAGTACATGGCGATGGAGAAGCTGGGGCAGCTGCGGGCGCGCAACGAGTGGGACCTGATCGTTGTCGACACCCCGCCGTCGCGTTCCGCGCTGGACTTCCTGGACGCGCCCAAGCGGCTCGGGTCTTTCCTGGACGGGAAGTTCATCAAGCTGCTGATGGCTCCGGCGAAGATGGGCGGCCGGGCCGGGATGAAGTTCCTCAACGTCGGCATGTCGATGATGACCGGGACGCTCGGCAAGCTGCTGGGTGGCCAGTTCCTGCGCGACGTACAGACGTTCGTCGCGGCGATGGACACCATGTTCGGTGGTTTCCGGACCCGGGCGGATGCCACGTACAGACTGCTGCAGGCGCCCGGCACGGCGTTCCTCGTCGTCGCGACACCGGAGCGGGACGCACTGCGCGAGGCCGCCTACTTCGTGGAACGGCTGGCCGCGGAGGACATGCCCCTGGCCGGTCTGGTCCTCAACCGGGTCCACGGCAGTGACGCCGCCCGGCTCTCCGCCGAGCGCGCCCTGGCAGCCGCAGAAAATCTTGACGACATCGGCATTGTGGATCAGACCACCGGGAAGACTGGACTTCGTGACCCGGCCGACTCGGCAGTCACCTCTCCCGAAGACCCCGAGTCGCCGCCCTCCCCCGCCCGTTCCGAGCACACCCAGGATGCTGACACCGAACCAGAGGCTGATGCCGTCTCCGTCGAGCAGCTGACCGCAGGCCTGCTGCGGCTGCACGCTGAACGCATGCAGGTGGTCGCGCGCGAACAGCGCACCCGCGACCGCTTCACCGCACTGCACCCCGAGGTCGCCGTGACCGAAGTCGCGGCGCTGCCCGGAGATGTGCACGACCTGGCAGGACTGCGGGCCGTCGGGGACCGGCTCGCGACCGATTCCGCTCCGGCCGGAGCTGCGTAACCCACCCGAACGGCCGGGTGGCCCCCCGGCGGTCTACCCCACGGCGGCGTATGTCTCGTGCAGTTCGTCGTCCAGACCGATGGCCACCGGCAGGATGCCCGTGGACCGCTCGTACTCACTGCGAGCGGTCTCCAGCAGCCGGCGCCAGGACGTGACGGTGGGTCGCCTGCGCAGCAGCGCGCGACGCTCCCGTTCCGTCATTCCGCCCCACACGCCGAATTCGACGCGATTGTCCAGCGCATCGGCCAGGCACTCGGTCCGCACCGGGCAACCGGTGCACACCGCCTTGGCCCTGTTCTGCGCTGCCCCTTGTACGAACAGTTCATCCGGATCGGTAGTGCGGCAGGCTGCCTGCGCACTCCAGTCGGTTACCCAGCCCATCCCGGCGCCGTCCTCTCCCGAATCGAGGCTCCCCCACGGCGGTAGCGGCATATTCACCGCTGCCAGTTGAGGACGTTACGGAAGGTGGCGACAGCACAACACCCCCTTCGGGCCCAATCTTGAATGGCCCGAACGGACTATGCGTACGCGGCAGATCACCCAGGGGAGTGAGGTGAGGACATACAAGAATATCCCTGCAAAATAGGGACAATTCACCTGAGTCACAACGGACGTTCGATGACACATGGGGCGAATTCGGGGGTGCCCGAGGTGCTGGCCGAACCGTGATCGAGTCACGGCCGAATACTGCATGGGGTTGATACGGAACCGGACTGCTGTGACAGTTGGGAACAGCTTAGGCCAACGCATATACGCGTGTCCGGCGAATGAGAACGTAGGCTGCCCCCATGCCAAAGAACCGCTCGGGCGGGGGTCTCACCACGACCCAGCAGGCCGCCAAGTTCCTCGGTGTCGCCGCACTCTCCGGAGTCGTGCTCGCAGGCATCGCGCTGCCGGCCGCCGGAGCCCTGGGGCTCGCCGCGAAGGGAACGGTCGAGGGATTCGACGAGATCCCGGCCAACCTCAAGACTCCGCCGCTGAGCCAGCGCACCAAGATCCTGGACAGCAAGGGCGACATGCTTGCGACGGTCTACTCGCGGAACCGCACCGTCGTCCCGCTGAAGGACATCTCCCCGTACATGCAGAAGGCGATCGTCGCGATCGAGGATGCCCGCTTCTACCAGCACGGGGCGATCGACCTCAAGGGCATCCTGCGCGCGATGAACCGCAACGTGCAGGCGGGCGGGACCGCGCAGGGCGCGTCGACCCTCACCCAGCAGTACGTGAAGAACGTCTTCGTCGAGGAGGCGGGCGACGACCCGGACAAGGTCGCGCAGGCCACCCAGCAGACGATCGGCCGCAAGGTCCAGGAGCTGAAGTACGCGATCCAGGTCGAGGAAGAGCTCGGCAAGCAGAAGATCCTGGAGAACTACCTCAACATCACGTTCTTCGGGCAGCAGGCGTACGGCATCGAGGCGGCCTCCCAGCGCTACTTCTCCAAGCCGGCGAAGGACCTGAAGCTGGAGGAGGCCGCCCTGCTGGCCGGCATCGTCCAGTCGCCGAGCCGCTACGACCCGGTCAACGACGCGGAGGAGGCGACCAAGCGTCGCAACACCGTGCTCCAGCGGATGGCGGATGTCGGGGACATCACTCACACGGCGGCAAAGAAGGCTCAGGCGACACCGGTCAAGCTGAGGGTCAGCAAGCCGAAGAACGGCTGCATCACGGCCGTCAGCGGGGCCTCCTTCTTCTGTGACTACGTCCGCAAGGTCTTCCTCGCCGACCCGGTCTTCGGCAAGACGAAGGAGGAACGGGCCAAGGTCTGGAACCAGGGCGGACTCACGGTCCGCACGACGCTCGACCCGCAGGCGCAGGCGGGCGTGCAGGACTCGATCAAGAGTCACGTCTACAAGACGGACAAGGTCGCCACCGCCGTGACGCTGGTCCAGCCCGGCACCGGCAAGATCATGGGCATGGGCCAGTCCAAGCCGTACGGTTTCGGGCCGAACGAGACCCAGTACAACTACTCGGTCAACAAGGACATGGGCGGCTCGAACTACGGCTTCCCGACCGGGTCGACGTTCAAGCCGTTCCTCGCCGCGGCGGCCATAGAGGGTGGCAAGCCTGCGACGCAGATGTACTCGTCGCCGTACGAGATGGACTACCCGGACACGGTTCAGACCTGCGGAAAGCCGTGGGTCAACAACATTGTGCCGAAGTACCACCTGAAGAACGAGAGCGAGTCCGAGGAAGGGCCGTACGCCCTGAAGGAAGCGATGGAGAAGTCGGTCAACACCTACTTCGTCCAGATGCTCCAGGACATCGGCATGTGCCCGGTCTCCCAGATGACCGACAAGCTCGGTGTGGTGCAGGGCGACGGCACCAAGCTGCCGCAGAACCCGTCCACACTGACCCTCGGCTCCAACGGCCTCTCGCCGCTCACGATGGCCAGCGCGTACGCCGCCTTCGCCAACCGGGGCACGTACTGCACGCCGATCGCCATCGAAGCGGTCACGACGGCGAACGGCAAGTCGCTCCCGGTACCTAAGACCACCTGCTCGCAGGCGATGTCGCAGACGACGGCCGACACCGTCAACACCCTGCTGCGCGGTGTGACCGACTCAGGTACCGGTCGGGAGGCCGGCCTGCAGAGCCGCGACAACGCGGGCAAGACGGGTACGACCGACTTGCGTCTGAACGCCTGGTTCGTCGGCTACACGCCGAACATGTCCGGCGCGGTCTGGGTCGGCAGCCCGTCCCAGAGCGTCGAGATGGAACGCATCACCATCGGTGGCGTGTACCAGGACAAGGTGTACGGCGGCCAGGTCCCCGGACCGATCTGGCGCGACGCCATGACGAACGCCCTCAACGGAGTGCCCGCCCCGTCGTTCAACACCGTCAACATCCCGGACCCGCCGGACAACACGGACGAGGGCCGGGGCAGGGGACGGGACAGGAGGCGGGACAGGGGCGACGGCAACGACCCGTTCCCCGGCGACAGCATCCCGCCGGACAACACCGGCGGGAACTACGGACCCCAGCGCCCGGGTAACGGCGGCACGAAGGGTCCCTGACCGGCCGCTCGGTCCATGAACGAGGAGGTGGGGTGACCCGGAATGTTCCGGGTCACCCCACCTCCTCGTATGTACGGTCCGCTCAGCCCGCGAGGAGCTTCTTCACCGCGGCGGCCACCCGGCCGCCGTCCGCGCGCCCCGCGACCTTCGGGTTCACGATCTTCATGACGGCACCCATCGCCCGCGGCCCCTCGGCGCCGGCGGCCTTCGCCTCGTCGACCGCCGACGCGACGATCGCACCCAGCTCGTCGTCACTGAGCTGCTTCGGCAGGTACGCGTCGAGCAGCTCGCCCTCCGCCTTCTCGCGCTCGGCCTGCTCCGCCCGGCCGCCCTGGGCGAAGGCCTCGGCCGCCTCGCGGCGCTTCTTCGCCTCCTTGGCGATGACCTTCTGCACCTCGTCGTCGGAGAGCTCACGCGACGTCTTGCCGCTGACCTCCTCCTTGGTGATCGCGGTGAGGGTCAGCCGGAGCGTCGACGAGGTCAGCTCGTCGCGCGCCTTCATGGCCGTGGTGAGGTCTTCCTTGAGCTTGGACTTGAGCGTGGTCATGTGCTGATTGTGGCAGGTGCGGGGTGGCCACCGCCCGCCGGTTTTCCTGTCGCCGCATCGTGTCTGCGACGATGGGCACATGCGCGCACGCTACGGAGTACCCCTGAAAGTCACGGCAGCCGGCGCAGCGGTCGCCGCCGCCGGGCTCGTTTACGCGGCAGGTTTCGAAGCCCGCTCGTTCCGGCTCCGACGGGTCACCGTCCCCGTACTCCCGCACGGGGCACGCCCGTTGCGCGTGCTGCAGGTCTCCGACATCCACATGGTGAGCGGCCAGCGCAAGAAGCGCGGCTGGCTGCAGTCGCTGGCCGGCCTGCGCCCGGACTTCGTCGTCAACACCGGCGACAATCTCTCCGACCCGGAGGCCGTACCGGAGCTGCTGGACGCGCTCGGTCCGCTGATGGAGATCCCGGGTGTGTACGTCTTCGGCTCCAACGACTACTACGGCCCCAAGCTCCGCAACCCGGCCCGCTACCTCTTCGAGAAGACCCAGGGCAAGCACGGCCTCAACGGCAACGCCCCCGCGGTCGGCGTCGTCCACAACCCGTGGGAGCCGATGCGCGATGCGTTCGACGAGGCGGGCTGGCTGGACCTGAGCAACACCCGGGGCCGTCTCAAGCTCGACGGCCTGGAGCTCGCCTTCACCGGCCTCGACGACCCGCACATCAAGCGCGACAGGTACGCGGAGGTCTCGGGCGGCCCCGAGACGGGCGCCGACCTGTCCATCGGCGTGGTCCACGCCCCGTACCTGCGCACCCTCGACGCCTTCACCGCGGACGGCTACCCGCTGATCCTGGCGGGTCACACCCATGGCGGCCAGCTCTGCATCCCCTTCTACGGGGCCCTGGTCACCAACTGCGACCTGGACACGGACCGGGTCAAGGGGCTCTCCAGCCACACGGTCGGCGACCGGCGCGCCTACCTCCACGTCTCCGCAGGCTGCGGTACCAACCGCTACACCCCGGTCCGCTTCGCCTGCCCGCCCGAGGCGACCCTGCTGACGCTGACGCCCCGCGACTGAAACCCGGGGGCGCCTCGCCCACCGGGGCAGAAACCGGATTTCGTCTCCGGGCGCCGGTGGGCTAAAGTAATCGATGTCGCGGGGAGACCGGCGGCGATCGGGGTGTAGCGCAGCTTGGCAGCGCGCTTCGTTCGGGACGAAGAGGTCGTGGGTTCAAATCCCGCCACCCCGACAGCTGAAACACCAGGTCAGGGGCCTGATCCGCGAGAGCGGGTCGGGCCCCTGAGTGGTTTCCGGAGCTCCTCGGGAGTGAGCGGGGAGTGGATCATGGAAATCGCCGCGCCTCCTGGCCCCGAACGCAGAGAGGCCCCGCCTCCGCAGCGCGGAGACAGGGCCTCTGGTGACTACGACCGCGCTTTCAGAAGGTCATTGAGTACACCCACCGGCGAGCCGGACGACATGGCCAGTCTCGCAGCCAGCGACTCTTCCCACTGCTTGGTCAGCCCCTCCAAGAGCCTCTCCCTCATTCCTTTCGTGATGTGGGTGTAGCGGGCCTGCACCGAGCCGTCCTCGTGGCCCAGGCGCTCGTCCATGAGCTTCGGCGGGATGCCGAGGTCTTCCATCACTGTCTTGTGCGTGTGACGGAGACCGTGCGGGGTGAGGCCCTTTGCGATCGGGAGCCAGCACGTGTCCGCGCGGCCGGAGGCGTTCCGGCCCCGGGCAGGTGCTCCGGGCCATGGGTCAGCCAGTACCGGGACCGGATGAGCCTCGTACGGGGCCTTCTTCGGGTACCAGCCGGTGGCCGCTGGCTGGAAGATCCAGGTCGCGAATCCCGTCCTCCGCCAGTGCGCCGCGGTCTGCAGACGGGTGCTACGGAGCACGACACCGGGCGCCCTCTGTAAATCTGCCGGAGCCGGCGTTGGCCCCGGCCCCTGCTTACCGGTTGGCTTCGGGGCCGGGTGGCGTCAGTTCAAGAGCTGTGTCTCGTGCCTAGCGGTGGCATCGGCATCCTGGAGCGAAGGTCCACCTCCGCGCGTAAGAGGCATACGAGCGATGGCGCACGGTCTCTGAGCGCTGGAGGGGACCGGCACCTCGGTGGTCGGGGGGCTGCGGGAACTACTCGCCGATGAGCTCGCGGAGAGAGTAAGCAACTCGGGTGAAACATCCCGCCGCCCCCACCGCATCTAAATGGTGTAGGCGACGAGGCAAGGGGGAGGGAGGCGGATGAGACGGTCTCAGGAGAGTGCCTTCCGGGAGTTCGCGGCGGCCCGCATGGGGCATCTCTTCCGTTCGGCATGCCTGTTGACCAGCGGCGACACCCATCTCGCCGAGGATCTGGTGCAGGAGACGCTCGGGCGGATGTATGTGGTGTGGGGTCGGTCGTCGAAGCTCGGCAATCCGGCGGCGTACGCGCAGACCGTTCTTGTGCGTGTCTTTCTGGCGCACCAGCGGCGGCGTTCGTCGGGAGAGCGGCCGAGCGACGAGATTCCCGAGGTCTCGGAGACGGCCGCGCCGGGAGACGCCTCGCTGCGGCTCATGCTCCTGGACGCGCTGCGGAAGCTGCCGGCGAAGGACCGGGCGGTGGTCGTGCTGCGGTACTGGGAGGACCGGTCGGTCACGGAGACTGCGGACGTCCTCAACGTCAGTTCCGCAGCCGTACGCACCCGCAGCACCCGTGCACTCGCCCGGATGAGGGTGCAACTGGGCGACAGCATCGGAGAGTTCGCCGCGCACTGATCAGTCCGACTGACTTTTACGAGAAATGGTGGTGGTTTGGCATGTCTGGAACGCGGGAGGACCTGGACGCGTTCGAAGGCGGGCTCGGTGACGCGCTACGCCGCACCGGGGAGGACTTCTCCGTGGAGGGGCGCCCGCTGGTGGACGGCGGCGTCGTGCGCGGCCGGCGGAGGCTGCGACGCAGGCGGGTCGCGGCCGTGACCGGCAGCGTCGCGGCGCTCGCCGTCGTGGGGTTCGGGGCGTCGTACACCACAGGGGCGTTCGGCGACGGCTCGGGGCAGGGCAGGGCGGGCGTGGCCGCGCAGCCGAAGGTGCAGGAGACCGGCCCTTCGACGAAGTCGTCGCCCGGCAAGGGGCCGCAGCTCTCGGCGCAGCAGGTGATCGAGAGGTTGGTAGGGCTGCTGCCGGAGGGGAAGGTCAGCGGGCAGGCAGGGCGCGGCACGGCCGACCGGTTCGGGCCATCGGCGCACCTCGTCTTCGACGATGGCAAGGGCAAGGCTGCGATCGGCGTGAGCGTCGGCGCCATCGACCCGGACGGCACGCAGGCGGAGCAGCAGCTCGAATGCCCCGACAAGACCTTCGTGCCGCACGACTCCTGCCGGAATGAGACGCTTGCCGACGGTTCGCGCCTGATGGTGTTGCGCGGGTACGAATACCCTGACAAGCGCGTGGACACCAAGTGGTGGCACGCCTATCTCGTGACCCCCGACGGCTACACGGTCGATGCCAGCGAGTGGAACGCGCCCGCAGAGAAGGACGCCGCCGTTTCACGGGCCGAACCCCCGCTCACTGTTGGGCAGTTGAAGGGACTCGTCATCTCCGACGAGTGGCGGCCCGTGATGAACGCTCTGAGAAAGGCGGCCCCGGAGCCGGTACAGCAGCCGCCGGCGCAGGGGCAGGACGGCCAGGCGATCCTGAGAAAGCTCAAGTCGCTGCTGCCCGTGTCCGCGAAGGTGGCCTCAGAGCACGGTGCCGACGGATACGCGTACGTCGTCGTGAATGACGGCAAAGGCGCGAGCCTGGTGCAGATCAACGTGCAGCCGAACATGTCCGACGTGGAGGGGGAGCTGTTCGGGTCCGGGGCGGAGGTGCTGCCGGACGGGACGAAGGTCGTCACGCATCAGGGCCCGGGCGAGAAGGGCGGTGCTGGCGTGGTGATGTGGACCGCCGACACCATCCGTACGGACGGCCTCCGGGTCGTGGTGTCCGCGTTCAACTCCGGGTCCCAGAATGCGAAGGCCACGCGGCAGACACCCGCGCTGACCATGCAGCAGCTGGAGTCGATCGCCACGAGCGGGAAATGGGCCGGAAAGTAGGGCCGTAGGCAACGCACCTGCTCCTTCCGGTAATTCGGGCGGCGGATCACCCTTCGGGGTGGCCGCCTGCCTCTTCGTGTTGCGCAGGTGAGCGTTGCGCGGCGCTGTTACCTTGCCCAGGCGTCCTCGCAGCCGCTGCCGCAAACCGTCGCCACGCTGCTGGACGACACCGAAGGCGCCCGCACTTGGTACACCCGCGCAGCGAGCGCCGGCCATACCGACGCCGCAGCAGCCTTGAGCGCTCTCAGAGTCGATGAGTGACCGGTTACAAATGCCGTCTAGTGCTGGGAGAAAACTGGGAGAAGATCTTCTCCCAAAGTCCCTCTTGGACGACGTGAGACCAACTGAGACCAAAGGTCTGACCTGCGCAGATATCTCAAGCGCAAGATGTAGATCTTGTCCGGACCTTATTCGGGACGAAGAGGTCGTGGGTTCAAATCCCGCCACCCCGACAGCTGAAGTAGCAGGTCAGCGATCCAGCGCACCTTCGGTGCGCGCCGGGGGCGTGGTAAATCCCGTGGAGTGCGCCGGGGGTGCTTCTGTCCGCTCTGACGTGGGC